>CALGJS010000001.1 GCA_937927835.1 uncultured Saprospiraceae bacterium
GAAATAGCGGTACGCCACTGTTCGATAAAGTGGGTGCTGATTACTTTTGAACCTACACAAGGATAAGAGAAATGAATATCCGGATGGATAAATTTTTGTGCTTTTTTGCAGTTGCTACAAATGCCGCAAGCGTCCGTTTCGCCTTTGTCAGTACAAAGGATATATTGAGCGTAAGCAAGGGCGATGGATAAATTACCTGAGCCTACCGGTCCAAGAAACAACTGAGCGTGGGGGATACGTTCGGCCCGGGCGGTTTCCGTTAGCGATTGTCGGATAGACTGTTGACCAATTATTTGCTTGAATTGCATAGATAAATCGGTAGCTGGCTGCTACAACGGTCAAAAAGGGGTAGAAATGGGGGCGAATATGGACAACTTGTCTAATTACAAGACTACTTACTATGTACAACTCACTAATTATCAATGAGTTATTTAAGACATTTATAAAAAATGAGAACTCAATCTCTAAAGTTTATTATATGCTCATTCCAGTTGGAATGTTCGCTTTTATTTCAATACTCCTCTTTTTCACGCTACCACAACCAAATTATTTTCGTAAAAATACACTTTTTAAGACATTTATTACGCGATAATTTTTAAGTTGTTCAAAAACAAACATTTACCGAAAATCGATGTTAAAATAATAGTAAACTTAAATTAAAAATCAATGCGAATTTCCGTTTTCAGAAAAGCCCATTTTAATGCTGCTCACCGACTCTATCGACCTGATTGGACGGACGAACGCAATGAGGCGGTCTTTGGTTTGTGTAGTAATGAACATTTTCATGGTCACAACTACGAGATGGAAGTAAAAGTAACAGGAGAAATCGACCAAGAAACTGGATATTTGATCGATTTAAAAGTCTTAAAGGAGTTGATAAAAGAACATATAGAAGATCAATTTGATCATAAAAATCTTAATCTACAGGTTCCCGAATTCAAAAATCTTAATCCTACTGCAGAAAATATTTGCTATGTAATTTGGCAAAAACTACGGACGCAGTTGGATGAAAAGTATGATTTATCTATTCGTTTGTACGAGACACCCAGAAATTTTGTGGAATACCCTGCGTAGATAAAATTCATGAATTTTATCTACTTAAAAAGCCCAAAGAATGCGATGATTCTTTGGGCTTTTTTGATAAAAAGTTCAAGTACTATTCAATACTATTCTTTCAGTAATCTAACCGTTTTGACTACTTCATTTTTATCATCAAACATTTGTACTAGGTACATTCCTGATCTCAGGTGAGCAACAGAAAGTTGTTCTCCGTTTTGGATAGTACGATCTAGTGCAGGTTTTCCAACAATATTTAATACTCTAACACGCTTAACCAATGTATTGTCCGTAATGCGGAATATATCATTCGTTGGGTTAGGATAAACTTTCAATCGCTGTCTTTCTATTTGAGTAATTCCAGTAGTTGCATCTAGCGTTACGAAGAAAATAATGTTCTCTTCATTAGATGGATTATCTCTTTCATAAACTCGCACATGCACTTCTCCTGTGCCTGGTACAGCATTATCGACAGAACCAGGAGAACCTGCAGGGTAAATATGTAAAATGATATCAGAAGTATCTCCGCCAACTTGGCTGAATTCTGCACTTCCAACTGAGGTCAAATGACAGAGATTAAGATCACAGACAGCACTTCTCCAGCCAGAGGGCATAGAAATAATGTTGCGCTCCCAAACATATACCCGATTATCTGTTCCTCCAGGAAGAAGATTAACATGTACAGAAATATCATCAGGACCTGTTGATAAATCATCTAACACGGCATATCCATAAGCAGGCGATTCACCTATCATCAAAGAATCTGACTGTGCATTGGTAGCAAATGCAAATATTAGGAAAGCAAAAGTGTAAAAATATTTTTTCATAAATTTCTTGATTAAAAGTTCTAAAATCTGGCGTATTTGTAAAGTTAAGAAAAGTCTAGGATTTTATTTGGTTAAAACATAAATTTAATGCCCAAATCTGTCAATCCATTAATTATTACCTCGATTTCACCCGCGAAATATGCCTAATTCTGTACTTTCCTTCTAAATATCCTGTCCTCAGTCAGACAATCATCATTAATAAAAGTTTTCATTTGATTTTTTTTTTGTTTCTTTCACAAAAAAATCTATGCACATTGCAATTATTGGAAATGGAATTAGCGGAATCACCGCAGCAAGATTTATTCGAAAACTGAGTGACCACAAAATTACCGTCATTTCCGCAGAAACGGACCATTTTTTTTCTCGTACCGCACTAATGTATATCTACATGGGACATATGCGGTTCCAAGATACTAAACCTTACGAAGATTGGTTTTGGGAAAAAAATAGAATTGATCTAAAAAGAGGATATGTAAACCAAGTAGACACCAAAGGAAAAAAATTAGTCTTCCAAGAAGGAGATACACTTTCCTACGACAAATTGATTCTAGCTACTGGATCAACACCTAATAAATTTGGCTGGCCTGGACAAGATTTAAAACGGGTACATGGATTGTACAGCTATCAAGATCTCGAAGCTATGGAAAAATATAGCAAAGGTTTAAAGCGCGCCGTAGTCGTTGGTGGAGGATTGATCGGTCTAGAGATGGCAGAGATGTTCCATAGTCGACATATTCCAGTAACCATTCTTGTTCGTGAAAAATCCTACTGGAGTGGCGTCATGCCTCCAGAAGAATCCGCCATGATCAATCGAGAAATTCTCCGACACAAAATCGACCTACAACTCAGCGAGGAACTTGCCGAGATCGTTGACAATGGTCAAGGAGAGGCTTGTGCAGTGATTACTAAATCGGGGAAACGAATTGAATGCGGCTTTGTGGGTCTAACAGCTGGCGTGCATCCAAACATCAAATTTTTAGCAGAAACAGGAATTGAAACTGGTCGAGGTATTTTGGTCAACAAACATCTCGAAACAAGCATTCCAGATGTATATGCTATTGGTGATTGTTCTGAACAACGAGAACCAAACACTGCCCGAAGAGGCGTCGAAGCTATCTGGTATACCGGTCGTATGATGGGCGAAACCGTTGCTTATAATATTTGTGGCAAACGTATTGGTTATGATCCTGGTATCTGGTTTAACTCTGCTAAATTTATGGACATCGAATATCAAGTTTACGGGGATGTTCGAGCCAACCAACCGGAAGCCCACAAAAGTATTTATTGGGAACATCCAGAAGGCAGAAAATCTATTCGAGTGATCTATGATGAAGACCGTGGTCATATCGTAGGATTCAATCTGATGGGTGTCCGATTCCGACATGAAGTTTGTGAAAAATGGATCAAGGAAAAAACCAATATCGAGACGGTGATGAAAAATCTAGGACTCGCCAATTTTGATCCAGAATTTTATGCAAAACATGAAACGGAAGTAATTGATATTTACAACCGTCAAAGCGGAAAAAATTTATCTGTTAAACCAGAACGAAGCTGGAACAAAGTATTTGCTTTTTTAAAATCTTAGTTTTTTAATTTTTTTTATTATATCCCTAAAATCAATCTAATCCATCCGTACTGGTAAGAGACCAACGGAATAGGATAAAAATATATTAACCAATGAGTCAAGTTCAAAAAAGTATGTCACTGGCCAATCCGGCTCCTCCATTTACCGATTTAATTCAAAAGATCTCTGCTGCCGTTGGTGGTGTAGGATTATTATTTATGGTCATTGCTTTGTCTGGTAATGGAGCCATTCAAAATAGCACCTGGTTGTACACCGCACTGGCCTTGATCATGGCTGGAACAGTGGTCTACTCTTGGCGCGCTTATATGACCCTTCCCGAAGGAATCAAAAACAACGGTGTTTGGTTTGATTCCCTGTCCAGCAAAGGATTATGGGCTTGGGTATTGGGGATTGTGCTGACTGGATTTTATGTGGTATTGTATTGGTATCCGCAATATTTAGGGCTGGGAAAAGACGGAATTGCCAACTCAGGATTGGTAGGCTTTTTCGATCCACTTTCTATGGCTTTAAAAGGTACACCAGCTAGTGAATGGTTTGTCTATGGAACACTTTACACCGTCGCTATTCTAGCATTTGGGATAAAATTTATTTTAAAATATCGACATAATAAATACCAAATTATCAGAACTATTTCGGTGATGTTTTTCCAATTGGGATTTGCATTTTTATTACCAGAAATAATGCAAAAACTGAATCACCCTTATTATAGTTTCACCAATATGTGGCCGTTGAATTATTATTTTTTCTACGACTGGAATTTAGATGGGCTATTGAATGCTGGCAATGTTGGAATGTTTATGTTGTTCTTTGGACTGGCGATGGTATTTATTATCTCTCCGACGCTTACCTATTTTTATGGAAAACGCTGGTATTGTTCGTGGGTATGTGGTTGTGGTGGACTGGCAGAAACAGCGGGAGATCCTTTCCGTCAGTTATCTGATAAATCTTTAAAAGCTTGGAAAATAGAACGTTGGATGATTCATGGAGTATTGGTATTTGTAACGCTAATGACGGTCGCCGTTATCTATTCATATTTTAATGGTGATCGAAACTTACTAATCACCAAACCAATTTCGATTGGCTTGATTATTTTATTGGGAGGTCTCGTCATCGCGATTGTACAAGCAAATAAAAAAGAGATCAACTTATCCAAAGAGAAATTATCAACGGTCATTTCCGCTATCGTTGGAGTCATCCTATTATTAACCATCATCGCTTTTATTACTGGCAATTTTATAATTGACGGAGGAATGTTGCGAGGTTGGTATGGCTTCTTTATTGGTGCGGCATTTTCAGGTGTAGTTGGTGTTGGATTTTATCCATTGATGGGAAGTCGGGTCTGGTGTCGTTTTGGCTGTCCAATGGCGGCATTATTAGGTTTACAACAAAAATTCTTTTCTCGATTTAGAATTACTACGAATGGTGGTCAGTGTATCAGCTGTGGAAATTGTTCTACTTATTGTGAGATGGGAATTGATGTTCGTGCTTACGCACAAAAAGGACAGAACATCGTTCGTGCTTCTTGTGTAGGTTGTGGAATTTGTGCGGCAGTCTGTCCACGTGGAGTTCTTAAGTTAGAAAACGGATCCGTTGATCTACGTAATAAAAACAC
>CALGJS010000002.1 GCA_937927835.1 uncultured Saprospiraceae bacterium
CACTTTCCAAGCGAAGCAAGACGGTTCTTTAAAAGATGTATTGAGTATTAACTCTCGATATACTAAAGCGATTGCTTATCAAGAAAATGAAGTAGCAATGGATGTTAGTTTAAACTTCCAAGTAGCGGATCAATTGATTCCGGCGAATACTTTGGAGTTGTATCAAAACAAACCAAATCCATTTATGGGTGAAACAAAGATTGGATTTAATCTACCAAAACCTATGGAGGCAACACTTGAGTTTTATGATCTAACCGGTCGTAAATTATTCCAGACTAGTCAGGATTTTGAAAAAGGATATCAAGAGATTTCTATAAGTCGAGCGGACCTAAATGCTAGTGGAGTGATCTACTACCAATTACAAACAGAAGAAGGGACTTTGACCAGAAAAATGATTTTGAATTAAAAAATTTATTCGTAGAAAAAAAGCCCGGGTAGTGTATCTATTCGGGCTTTTTTTTTGTAGAAGCTGTTTAAAAATGAAACAAAATGGTTGCTTTTACTGATCACTATGGGTAAGGCTACTTCAAACTCAAACTCTTCAATTGTTTTTGTTCAGGATCAACTCTTTATTCAAATAATAAATTTTCCATAACTTTATTTAATAATAGTACGGTAACTTTTAAGAAATCAATATTTTTTATCAATTGGTGAGCATTTTTGCCTGTTAGCTGGTTTGCCTGTTGGCTAGTTAGCTTCCCTTTAAGGTATTTTACGAATGAAGAAAGCCAACTAGCTAACCAGCAAACAGGCTAACTAGCCAAATTTATATCGCACTCATCTCCTAATTAAAAATTACCGTATCATTATTTAAATTTTTCACAAAATAAAACCTATGCCCTACCCTAATCTACTCCGTCCTCTTGACCTTGGATTTACGACGCTAAAAAATCGTGTCTTGATGGGATCTATGCATACAGGATTAGAAGAAGAAAAGAATGGTTTTGAAAAAATGGCCGCCTACTTTGCTGCTCGAGCACGAGGTGGTGTAGGGTTGATTGTTACGGGTGGAATCGCCCCCAATCGGGCAGGATGGGTAGGTCCATTTGCGGCACGAATGGCGACGAAGGGAGAAAGTAAAAAACATAAAGTGATCACCGAAGCAGTGCATGCAGCAGGAGGAAAGATATGTCTACAAATCTTGCACGCTGGTCGTTACGGATATCATCCATTAGCCGTAGCACCGTCAGCGATAAAATCTCCCATTTCGCCTTTTCGTCCTTGGAAACTTAGTGGTAGTAGTATTAAAAAGACCATTAAAGACTTTGGTAATACCGCAGCTCTCGCAAAATCTGCTGGTTACGATGGGGTAGAAATTATGGGTTCGGAAGGCTATTTAATTAATCAATTTTTAGTAAAAAAAACCAATCACAGAACAGATGAATGGGGCGGTAGTTATGAAAATAGAATGCGTTTTCCCATTGAAATCATCAAAGAAGTAAGAAAACAAGCAGGACCGGATTTTATTATTATTTACCGACTCTCCATGCTCGATTTAGTAGAAGATGGAAGTAGCTGGGAGGAAGTCGTCCAATTGGCTAAAGCTGTGGAAGTTGCCGGTGCAACGATTATCAATACTGGGATTGGTTGGCACGAAGCACGGGTTCCTACCATTGCCACTTCGGTTCCGCGTGGCGGTTTTAGTTGGGTAACCAAAAAAATGATGGGAGAAGTAAGTATTCCTCTCATTACCACTAATCGAATTAATACTCCAGAGAAAGGAGAAGAAATTCTAGCTGCTGGACATGCAGATATGATCTCTATGGCTAGACCGTTTTTAGCGGATCCAGATTTTGTTAATAAAGCAGCAGCAAACAAAGCAGACGAAATCAATACTTGTATTGGCTGTAATCAAGCTTGCCTAGATCATGTTTTTAAAAGAAAAACGGCCAGCTGTCTAGTCAATCCAATGGCTTGTCATGAAACAGAATTAATTATTAATCCCGTTACCAAATCTAAACGAATCGCAGTAGTAGGCGCTGGACCTGCTGGGTTATCCGCAGCGACCGTTGCGGCGGGACGTGGACACGAAGTAGATTTATTTGAAGCGGCGCCTCATATTGGCGGACAATTTAATTTGGCTTGTCAGATTCCAGGTAAAGAAGAGTTTTTTGAAACCATGCGATACTATCGTAAACAGATTGCTTTGACAGGTGTCCGTTTGCATTTATCCACTAGAATGTCCGTCGAAGGACTAAAAGAAAAGGGTTATGACGAAATAATCGTTGCCACTGGCGTAATACCAAGAAAGATCAACCTTCCAGGGATTGATCACCCAAAAGTGTTGAGTTATGCAGAAGTTTTAGAAAAAGGAACAACCGTAGGTGGTGCTGTTGCCATCATCGGAGCAGGTGGAATTGGCTTTGACATTGCCGAATTCTTATCACAAAAAGGAACTTCTACTTCCTTAGATACCAAAGCCTTTATGAAAGAATGGGGCGTTGACATGGAACTAAGTTCTCGAGGTGGCTTGACGACTCCAAGCCCTGAAGCTTCTCCTCGAAAAATCTATTTACTACAACGAAAACATGGAAAACTAGGGGCTAATCTAGGCAAAACAACTGGCTGGATACATCGAAGCAGCCTAAAACATCGAGGAGTTGAGATGATTTCAGGAGTTAAATACACCAAAATTGATGAGGAAGGCCTTCATTTAGAAGTAGAAGGAGCTACCAAGGTCCTATCTGTAGATAATATTGTCGTTTGTGCAGGGCAAGTTTCCGTAAGAGATTTAGTCGATCCGTTAAGAGCAGGCGGAAGTACCGTTCATTTAATCGGAGGAGCTGAAAAAGCGGGTGAATTAGACGCTAAACGGGCGATTGGTCAGGGAACGCGACTGGCGGCGAGGTTATAGGAAAGTTTTCCGGTCTAGAAACTAATGATTTTGCTTCTACTCCATAAAATCTGCACTAATAAAATTTCAAGAGCAAGCCTGCCGGCAGCAAGAACAACTTCAAACCCAGTAATCGTGTCTACTTTTGGATGAATAAGTCTATTTTTCGTAATAAGGGAAAATTGAATTTGCCATTGAGTTTGCATTTGCAGTTGAGATTAAGAATCACCCCGATTTCCCACAAAAGGAATACACCCTAATCATTTGTGATTTTGAGCTTAAATTGGTATATTTGCAATCATTTTCCAAAAAAAATTGGAATTTGAATAATAATTTTAATTAACAAAAAGTTTATCACATGTTTGCAATCGTAACAATAGCTGGTCAACAGTTTAAAGTTGAGCAAGGACAAGAGA
>CALGJS010000003.1 GCA_937927835.1 uncultured Saprospiraceae bacterium
TTAATGTTAATTAGTTGATTGGTTAATCGGTTTCGTATTACGCAATGCTAATACGACAAAGATGACACACTTTACTGAACACTCCCTTCTCTCTTCTATCGTTAATTAATCTACCTGTCCGCTAAACAACCACGCCAGAAGAACATTATTAATTATTCATTACCACATTATTCACTATTCATTACCACACTATTCATTATCACCACTAGAAACCAAAGCCACGTTCCGTCTAAAAGCCGTCTCAAAGCTAATCGTTGAATTCGATCCTTCCACTGCTTCGATTTTCAGAATTTTTTCATAAATAATATCCCGTAAATGTCGATTGTCTCGTGCATAGATTTTTACCAAGATGGCATAACGACCTGCGATGTTGACACATTCCACAATTTCTGGAATCTTTTCCAGTTCTGCTTCTACCGTCCTATGATGTTTACTATCTGAGAGCATGATCTGTGTATACGAACAAGTTTGAAAACCCAACTTCCACGGATCTAGATCATAAGTTGCCTTATTAATGATACCTGTTTCTTTCAATTTTCGCATCCGTTGGTGGATCAAAGTGTTCGAAACATTGAGCTTTTTGGACAATTGTACCAGCGGAATTCGAGCGTCGGCTGTCAATTCGTTTAGCAATCTGACATCAAATGGGTCTAATTGATTTTTATTCATAAAAAATAGAATTAAAAAATAAACATTTGACTCAAAAATAACCATAATAAGTCATTATTAACTAATAAACACAATTCTCCTTACATTTTAGCACTATTCTCCCGTTATTTGTGTTAGAATATAAAATTTACTTAAGGCAATATAAATAATTTGAATCAGGAGTTGAAATTAAGTTTAAAATAAAAAGTAGCACATAAAAAAGCTATTTGCATTTCGCTATAAGCTATTTGCTTCACTTAATCGTCTACCTGCCGGTAGGCCAGGCGATTAAAGAAGGCAAATAGCAAATGGCCAATAGCCAACAGCAAAAACACTCATGTCAATTAGAATGATATTGTTAATTATATTATTCCAATTGTTTTTCAAGCCCTAATTCTCATAAATAATCTTTTAAATTTTTTCTTATGAATGTTACAGCAATTTTATCAGTTACCCTTATTCTATTCTCTGTAATTGACATTATTGGATCTTTACCGGTTTTGATCAATATGAAAAGAGATGGATTAAAAATCAGCGCAGGTGTAGCGACTTTTTCGGCGGCCTCCATTATGTTATTATTCTTATTTTTTGGAGCGACCTTACTGGGATTGTTTGGTATTAGTGTTGCCTCTTTTGCATTAGCGGGTGCCCTGATCATTTTCTTTATTGGGTTAGAAATGATTTTGGGAATTAGAATTTTTAGAAATCACCACGATGATGGAGGGGAAGGAAGTATTGTTCCGATTGCTTTTCCATTGATTGCAGGAGCTGGAACGTTGACCACGATTATATCTCTAAAAGCAGAATTTGATAATTATAGTATCCTGGCAGGTATTATCATCAATCTTGTATTCGTCTTTATCATCCTAAATTCACTTAGTTGGATTTCAAAGAAAATCTCTCCGCAGGTTTCTGCTACTTTACGCAAAGTCTTTGGAATCATCTTATTGGCTATTGCTATCCAGATGATGAAGGATAATTTTTAAAATTTTTAGGGTTTAAAAACACATTGGAATAATAATATTAACTCGGTCATATCAATTGACATGTTTGGCATTTGCTGGTTAGCTAGTTGGCTTTTAGCCAGTTTGCCCTCTCCATACGTATGAAGAGGGCAAACAAGCTAATTAGCAAACAAGCCAACTGGCAATTCTAAAATCCGAATAGAACACCGATTTTAAAATTCAGATAATCCGTTCGCGAAGATTTAATTCCAGCATCTAGATTTCCTTTTAAATCTGCTGGATCTGTTTTCTCCACACTTCGATAATTTGTATCGAGTCCATAAGCTTTGGTCAAACCAACATCCAAAGACACCTGTTCGCAAAGACTAATAGCTACACCACCACCAAAGCCATAACTAAGCGTACTGCCGTAGAATTTATTTTGAGTTTCAAAATCTTTCTCATTACTCATCAAGGTACTGAAGTAGGAAATTCCTCCTACTCTTCCTTCCACATATGGGTTGAGTATTTTTTTGTCTCGGAAATGATATCGCACCACTGCGGCATAAGCTAAATAGCAATCCTCTTCACTTAATTCAATGGTCTTTCCTTCAAAATCATAATCATATTCATCCCCAGCGTACATAGATACTCCGAATTCTAAACCATAATAAAGTCCTTTGATCTTTTGATTACCCTTTAGAAAGTTAACCGTTACTCCCATTGGGCGAGTGACATTTTCTGCATAAGCTCCTTGCGGATTGGCCATATTGAAATTTATACCCATAGCAGATTGGGCAGAAAGATGGCTAAAAAATGGTCCAATGACCAAGGCCAAAATGGCCAATAGTATCGTCTTTTTCATAATCAGTAAGTTGTTAAATCTTATCCTAAATAAAGTTTAGTATAAAATCTATTGGTCAATAAAATTGTAAATAAGTTCTATGTTTTTGAGGGATAGGTAGTTATCTGTGTTAACTTCTTTAATAAATTAATGGGTTATTCGTATTGAGAACGTTCCATTACAAGATAACATTTTTTAGGGAAACAATTTTAACTTTTCTCCAAACTAAATTACGAAAAAAGAGTAAGAATAATAGCCACCTGCCTTAGCACGATCAATTCAGCTTAAATTGCGTACTTTTGCACAAACTCCCATAATGATAGTTAATAATGTAAAAGGGAGAAATTTTACTAATTGTAGAGAACTAATAGTCTGACTATTAGTTAGTTGCAAAATAAACCATTGAAATTACCGGGTATAATTATGGTAACTTCAAAAAATTATAAATCCTTGGAAGTTACACCAGACACACCTGAAAATAGTGAAAAAGAAATTACTTTTTCCGACCTAAATTTTGAATCCTCTATCGAAGAAGCACTAGATGCTATGGGATTTGAATCTCCTACTCCTATTCAAAAACAAGCCATTCCGAAGATCTTAGCAGGTAAAGACCTCATCGCTTGTGCCCAAACGGGAACTGGGAAAACAGCCGCTTTTTTATTACCTGTTTTAAATAAACTAGCCGCCAACCCTGATCGTCCTTTCGAAATCAATACCCTCGTTATCGCTCCTACCCGTGAACTCGCTTTGCAAATCGACCAACAGGTGGAAGGCTTCGCTTACTTTACCGGAGTTAGTTCTTTACCTGTTTATGGTGGTGGAACAAGTAATAGCTGGGACCAACAGAAAAAGGCCTTGACCAAAGGAGCAGATATCATCATTGCTACACCAGGTAGATTTATTTCTCACCTCAACCTCGGCTATGTAAAACTAGATAAGGTGCAACACCTCATTCTCGATGAAGCAGATCGAATGCTAGATATGGGATTCTTTGATGACATCATGACCATTGTTAATAAACTGCCAAAAAAACGACAGACCTTATTATTCTCTGCAACGATGCCGCCTCGGATTCGAGATCTTTCTAAAAAACTACTCGTCGATCCAGATAAGATTAGTCTTGCTATATCCAAACCAGCTGCAGGAGTTCTCCAAGGTGCTTATCTTACTTATGATAATCAAAAAGTGCCTTTACTAGAACACTTGATCAGTGGAAAAGAAAACTATAAAAGTATTCTGATTTTCTCTTCGACCAAACGAATGGTTAGAGAGATTACAAGTAGCCTAAAAAGAAAAAAATTCCGCGTTCGAGAAATATCTTCTGACCTTGATCAAAAAGATCGAGAACAAGCCTTACTAGATTTCCGTACCCACGAAACACAGATTCTAGTAGCTACCGATATCCTAGCACGTGGTATTGATATTAAAAATATAAACCTGGTCATCAATTACGACGTCCCTAATGACGCCGAAGATTATGTCCACCGAATCGGTCGTACCGCTCGTGCAGACACGACGGGTGTGGCACTGACACTGATCTCCCAAAAAGATCAACGACGATTTAAAGATATCGAGGACTTAATCGAAATGGAAGTGAAAAAGATTCCATTACCTGACTTCCTCGGAGAAGCACCACTCTACGAACCACACAAACGACGCTCTTCAGGTGGTGGTCACAAAGGCCGTGGTGGCAAAGGTGGCAACCGTAATAATCGTGGCGGTAATCGTAACAACCGTGGCGGTGGTGGCGGTGGAAATAATCGTGGCGGAGGCGGCGGTAATAATCGCGGAGGCGGCGGCAACCGTCGATAAGGAATTCGTTTCAATGAATATCCAACTTAATTTACTGGACTATCAATCGGAGCTAAAAATAAAAAAAGAGGATGGCAAACGCTACCTCTTCGATCCGATTCGAAAAACCTATCTGGTGTTGACGCCCGAAGAAATGGTTCGTCAACTACTCATCCAATATCTGCTAGCTGAACGTAATATCAGCAAGAATCGACTGGCTCTCGAAAGAGCACTCAAAGTCAATACCATGACGCGTCGCTGGGACCTGATGATCTATAGGCAAGACATGACTCCTTGGCTTTTGGTGGAATGCAAAGCTCCTGAAGTAAAAATCACTCAATCCGTTTTTGAACAAATCTCTGCCTACAACCTTACGCTCCGTGTTCCTTATTTGCTCGTAACCAATGGCATCGATACTTATTGTTGTGAAATGGATTATGAGGGAGAGACGTTTAAGTTTTTGGAGAAGGTGCCGGATTTGAAAGGGTGTTGAGATGTTGAACCGTTGAATCGCTACGCTTGTTGAAATGTTGAATTTTAACAAATACCAATCTTCACAACGACCATCCAAAAGTCAAACTGTAAGTTTAAAGCTCCAAAAGTCAAACTGTTAGTTTAAAGCTCCAGCTTTAGATACGCCGTTATCTAAAGCTACCATTCGGTAGGCAAGCTTTCTTTATATACAAAAAACACAATCCATCAATCTTTCTATTCGTAGTATTTCTTAAATCTCATTTTTGCTTGTAGAGCTGTTTCTACAGCACGAGCTGTAAACGAACGCTATTATTTTTGTTTGCTTTTCAAAGTGGTTGGGCTTGTGATGGAACAACGGCACTTAACCTATTAGAATTCCATGCTCTTTCAAAATCCTTTCCCACTCTGATTTTATCTGATCTGTTTTTGAGTTCATCTTATATAGGATATAACAACAAACAAAATATAAAATACCAATACCCATTAAAGTAGAACACTTCCAATCCATAATAAAATCCCAACTCCAAACCTCTTTTTCATTAGGTAAAAAAAGCGATAATAACCCTGATATGGTTACAATAAGTCCATATAACCAAAAAATCCATAAACTAAATCTAGTCTGCTTTGGGGTTAGTTTAGTTTGTTTATTATAAGCACTATAATGAATCTCCCATTCTGAGTCATTTCTAAGTCTTAAATACCTACTAATAATATCTATCAATCTTTTTAATGATAATGACCAAGCAAAAAATATCAGTAGTAAAAATAGCCAACTAACCGTAGATCCAAAAATTAATATATCCGGCAATTTATTTTCCCCAGAAGAAATAGCTGGTATGAGCCATGCTGAGATTCCTGTACTGGCTAATGCCAAAGTGACAATCTGGAATTGTTGATTTCTAAGCTGTAAACTCTCAGCGTGGAGTTTGGTGATGTCTTCACTTTTTAACATTGGTTTTTTGTTTTCATTAATAAAGACGTAAAATAAAAAAAGCGCAGCAAGTTTTTCAACTTACTGCGCAATTTTTTGTGATCCGGCCGGGGTTCGAACCCGGGACCCTTTGATTAAAAGTCAAATGCTCTACCAGCTGAGCTACCGGATCAACGGTTTGCCTT
>CALGJS010000004.1 GCA_937927835.1 uncultured Saprospiraceae bacterium
AGATTTTAGTCCACCAAAAACACCGGCCATACACATCGGATTATTTTGACCATCACAGATAATCAAATCTTCATCACTCAACTTTCGATCAACTTCATCCAATGATGCGAAATTAGTTCCGGCAGGTAGCGTTTGAACAATTACTTTTTTATCGGCAATTTGATCGTAGTCAAAAGCGTGTAGTGGTTGTCCTAATTCGTGTAGTACATAATTGGTAATGTCTACAATATTATTAATCGGACGAACGCCAATAGCCGTTAGTCTTTTTTGCATCCATTCTGGAGAAGGTGCAACCGTAATTCCGGTGAGCACAATACCTGTGTAACGAGGACAAGCTTCGGTGTCTTTTACCTCAACTGAAATCGGATGCGTTGTTGCACCATTTGCGAATCCACTAACATCGGGTGCGTTGACTGCACCGCTTTGGTCGTAATTTATTTTCAGTGCTGCCGCTAAATCTTGTGCGACTCCGAGATGTGCAGTTGCATCTGAACGATTGGGTGTTAAACCGATTTCGTAAATTGTTTCTGCCGTAATATTATAGTACTCGCTTGCTGGAGTTCCGATTGCGGTTGCTTCTGGCAATACGATGATTCCGTCGTGATCGGTACCAATCCCTAGCTCATCTTCCGCGCAGATCATTCCTTCGGAAACTTGACCTCGGATTTTACCTTTCTTGATTTTTAGATCTTTTCCGTCACTAAAGTAAAGTTTAGTACCGATGGTGGCGACCATTACTTTTTGTCCGGCAGCGACGTTGGGTGCGCCACAAACGATGTGTAAATCTTCTCCGGTTCCTACATCTACTGTTGTTACGCGAAGTCGGTCTGCATCTGGATGTTGACCACAGGTTTTTACGTGTCCGACGACCACGCCTTTCAACCCTCCTTTGATATGTTCCACAGTTTCGATTCCTTCTACTTCCAAACCAATATCGGTTAGGATTTCACCTGTCTTTTCTACGTCGTGTGGAATGGTAAGATAGTCTTTGAGCCAGTTAAGTGAGATCTTCATTTATTATAAACTTTGAGCTTTTTTAGATAGAAAACCCTGTAAGTGATAAACTTACAGAATAATAGTGTGCAAAGATAAGGAATTTGTAGGGGAACGAAGGGATTTTAGGGAGAAGTTGAATGGAGGAAATATTTCAACCTGTTTTATAAATAAAATTGAGTTAATTAATTAGAGACATCAGAAAAGAAAGTAATATTGATCTTTATCATACGTTTTTTTCCAAAAATTACTTTTGACTATTATTCTTCAATAAGTTTTTTTGAAAATCCTTTCTTAAGAAGTCTAACCGTTCGGGGTATAACAGAGATGATTTTGCAAGACGGAAAAATGTGTTAATTTCGGTTTGCGATTGGATGTGACGGCCAGATATTCTTAATAATCTAATTATCATTTTTTCATACTTATCCAATCCACTTTGTAATCTGCAAACCGCAGCCTTTTCTTCATAAAGCCGTTCACTCTCTTCATGCCTAGCACGACCGATAGAATCTTCTGGTGCAAAAGCAATCATTATAGATCTAAATACTATTTGACAATTTTTACGGTCAAAATCTTCAATACTGAATTCCTGAATAACATTCAGGACCTTAAAGTATAGTTTCCTATATTCATTAATATTCAAATCTTGCGTATTAGAGATATCTTGTATCGCATGATTTAGATGATAAGTTTCTTTAGTTGACTCAAACAATTCGATCTTCTTTCTGACAAGGTCTTCAATTTCAGAAGTTGATTCCTGTGCCATTATAGAAAAGGATAGAACAAGAAAAATTAAGCTAATTATATATTTCATTTTAATGCTGTTTTTATTGACCATTTTCTTAATAATGCTTTTTTCTACATAATTATTTTCAATTAACATTTAAAAAATTAAAAATGTCCGTAACGACTACGATCGTTACGGACATTTTCTAAAAAACGCTAAACCACAATCATTCTAATCTGCTAATCCCTTCTCTTCTACTTGTACTACTTCTCTGCTATCGCCATCTTTATGTACAATAACAATCACACTTACTTTGGTAGACTCATAATCATCAGGCAAAGTCATCTGGTGTACCTTTTCAACCGTGGTTCCGACTGTAAACGTTTCTTCGATATCTTCTCCATTAAATGGCGTCATCATGTCTCGTAAAACATGTTTGTGTGAATAATCATCTACGACTCCATTATCAGGTGTCAGTTGAGGATCTTTAACACCAGATTCGATCACCATTACGGAGTAGCGATAATCTCCTGTCAAGGTTTCTGCTGGCTGAATTTTAGTAGTCGCCGTCAATTCTCGTGAAGCCTCATCAAAGTCAATTGTAAGATCCAGTACGAGTGGAGATAATTCACTTTTTTCTTGCTGAATGAGTCCAGCCCAACTTGCCTGAGACAATTGTAAATCATCTTGATTTTCGAATAATTTACGATTGATTACCGCTGTTGGATAACCCAATGGCGCATCCAAGAATCCTTCTAAAGCAGTACCTTCAGAAGTTCTAAAATCTACATTACTATTAAGGTAAGGCGTAGAAAAGAAACCAGCATGAATTGAAACAGCAATCATTCGTTCTCCGTGGATGTCTAGTAAATTTTCTATTTCGGCACTACCTGCTGGACAATTGACACAGCGTACACCGGTAAATTCTTCTACTAGAATTTTTTTGTCTGTAGGTTCTACTGTCACGTCACCATCTCCACAACTAAGACAAGGAATAACCGGTGAATTTTCATCACAACTCCAGAATCCTGTTAAGCACAAAAGGAGCATTAATTTAATTACATTATTTTTCATAACAAACTATTTACTAAAATTAAAAACTAGAGTTAACCGATAATCGTACGCCACTAAAAGAAGGTTCTAAACGACAAACCCCTCCAGCACAAACGATTCCTTGTACTTGTTTTACAAAACTAAGTGAGTAGCGATTCGCACCATTAGAATAAAAAACATCTACTCGAGGATAACTTAATGCTACGCCATTAGTTCGTTTAGTTGGTGAGAAGTTATACATTTCAGAAACCGTAAAAGACCAGTGTGGTGCGACACTAAATTCTACCAAACCAAATAACCAATTACCAAAATCTTGTTCTGTAAACATCACCTGTGATTCTATTCGAATAGATTTTTTACGATCAAATTTATATAAAAATTCTGCAAAAGGAGTAACCGTTTTTACGATCGGCACATCCGGTTTCACCTCGTATACTTCTTGGTTATAGTTTTGAACTTGTACCCCAGCAGAGAGTGTCCACTTTCGTTTATATTTATAAAAACCTTCGAAATGATATTCGCGATATAATAATTCATTTTCTAGATTATCAATATACGAAACGTTTACGTTAAAACGCAATTTTCGACTAAAAGCATACGTGATATCTGCTTGATAAGCAAGCTCTCCCAATTCCTGAGTTGCGGCATTATAATAAGCATTCAAACGGTTGGTATTGATCCGCGTCAAGGCAGGCAAGTAATTCATAAAGCCTTGTACGCCCGTCTGAAAAGGATCTACCCGGAAGGTAAAGTTTTCTGTTCGTTTGGCTTCCAAGTTAATGCCTAATCCATTTCCAGCATAACCTAAAGAAGTGTATAAAACCGTTCCATCATCAAAGTTTAGTTTACCTACGGAAGTGGTACTATCCCGATTGGTCTTTACTGCAAAAGGATCAAAGTATTGCTCTGCCGTTTTATAAGCACCTTCTACATACCAACTAAAGTTACCAGCAGTCAACGTATTATATAAGGTAAGTCCATAAGTATTGTATCGAGCACCGATACTATCGATTACATTATAAGTAGCGATGGTATTTACAACGGTATTTACGGTTTGATCATCTAAAGTACGACCTACGACTCCAAAACCAGGAGCGAGCGACCATTTAGCATTTTCGTCTTTAGGTTGAATAAATCCGTCGACTGAAAAGCCTTTAATTACGGCGGCGTAAGTATCAAACTGTCTTTTTTGTAATCCAGTAAATGCTTTTAGTTTCCAATCAGGCGTTAAGTCATAAGTTGCTCGAGCGCCGTATAATGCATTATCAATCGCTAGGCCACGTGCTTCGTAGGCGCGAAAGATAATTCCACTACCAATTTGATCGTAAAGGTATCCTACGGAAAGACCTAATTTTTTTACTTGTTTTTTGATAAACCAACGACCAATACCTTGAGCGGTGTAAGATCCGTTAGGATTGAGTAATTGTGAATTATTAAACATATCAAATCGAACGCCGACGTCAAAGCCCCAATTACTATAATTGAGCTGTAACCAAGCATCTGCTCCGTAGAGTTGTCGGTCGTATTGTGGTTGTCCCACGGCACCGATGGCAGAATCAGGGATATAAAAGCTGGCAGTGGACTGAAAATTACCAGATAAGCGGCTCGCTTCCTGTTGTTTTTCTTGTGCTTGTAAATGGTTTCCAGATACGATTAATAATAAAATCGCACTTAACTTTAGAAGTAAGGGTAGGTTTTTCATATTTGATAAAGTAGCAGTAGTGTCGAAACGATAACAAAATTTTAACGCTTCAACGATGTCTTAAGGTGTAACTATTAATTAAATAAGTTGTCAAAATTAAGAGTTAATTACAGGAACTTTCATAAAAAGCTTCTTTTTTTTGTTTAAAACTTACATTTTAAAGTCTTTTAACCTTTGAAATCAAAAACTTTTTAAAGAAGTACTTAACTTGCTAAACTATTTCAACCATATTTAAATATTAAAACACCGACAAAATGAAGTTTACTAAACTTATCTTATTACTGGCTATCTTTTCTATTTCGACTTTTGCAACTGCACAAAATGATGTAAAAAAGACGCTTCCAGATGTTTCGATTAAAAATCTAGATGGAGAATCTGTTAATATTCAAAAATATGCACAGGATGGTAAAATTACGGTAATCAGTTTTTGGGCAACTTGGTGCCACCCTTGTAAGCGTGAGCTTGATGCGATCGCTGATTTATACCCAGACTGGCAGGAAGCTTATGATGTAGAATTAGTGGCCATCACCATTGATGATGCTCGAAGTATGCGAAAAGTAAAGCCAATGGTAGAAACTAAAGGTTGGGAATATACGATCCTTTCTGATGTAAACGAAGACTTAAAACGATCTTTAAATTTCCAAACGGTTCCAATGACTTTCTTATTAGACCAAGAAGGAAATATCGTTTATGAACATAGTAGTTATACGCCTGGTGATGAGTACGAGCTTGAAGATAAAATCAAAGCGCTAGCGGCGAAAAAATAATTTTAGATACCTTTGTTTTCTAAATCAAAAAAAGTCGGTGCGGTTGCGTCGGCTTTTTTTGTTGAATCGTTGAATCGTTGAATCGTTGAATAACGATTAATAATTAATAATTGGATAATGAAAAATTAATAATGTTCTTTTAGCGTGTATATCTTTAATCGTTTCTTTTTTTGGTTAAAGAACATTTTCATAAAAAATTGTATTCTAACAAGTATGAATTTAAAAATAAGTTTACTGAGTTTATTCCTATCGTTTACTATCGCAATTTTATCGGCGCAAACGGATACGCTTTATCAGATTGGGAATTCTATGGAGCGATTAACTGTGACGGAATTGGAGGGAAAATTATTGCTGGTCAAAAATAATGAGTCAGATCCTGAAGAATGGGTTGCGCAATTTAAAGTGACGCAGGAGTTGCAAGAAAACAATACCTTGGTTCAGATTGGTGGGATTCATCTGATTCCGTTGGAGATGTTGGGAGGTCCGCCATTGATGCCTGACTATTTAAATAAGCCGATGCCTTCTTTTGAGTTGGTAGATATTTATGGTGAAAAATTTGATCTCGCAGCGGCTTCTGGAAAAGTCTTGTTTATAAATTTTTGGTTTACTCGTTGTCCTCCTTGTATTGTTGAGATGCCTTATTTGAATGATTTGCAGGAAATGTACGCGGGACAAGATGTGGAGTTTTTGTCTTTTGCTCCTGAACAAGCAATGGAGATCAACCGTTTTTTGGAACGCTTTGAATTTAACTTTCGACATTTTCCTGGTGCTTTAAATCTCATCAAACCTTTTGGAGCGAGCTATCCTAAAAATATTTTGGTGGATAAAAATGGCATCATTCGACATATCGGTGGTGGAATCGTACGAAGCGCAGGAGCGGGAATTCCATTATCTGAGAATCATGAACTGACCTGGGATGCGGTGAGGGATAAGTTGGATATGCTCTTAAACCAGTAACAAAAAAGGGCGAAGGCATGAAGGCGAAAGGGCGGCGAAAGGGCGAATTGCAATTCGCCCATACTTCGCCCATACTCCGCCCATACTTCGCCCGTGTGCCCAACCAGACTCGCATAACTAAACCTGTTTAAAATAAAAACATGAAAAGTACCAATCAGCTATTGTTCTTTCTACTCTCTCTACTCTTCCTCATGTCTTGTAAGACGGTGAAGACCAGTGATGGGACGACCTTGCGGGTTCGTTCTGCTAATTTTTTAGTGAAAAAATTAGATCAACAACGGCTGGAAGCAGAATGGTTGACGGCAAAAGTAAGGCTGAAATTTTCGGACAATGGTAGTACTACCCGAGCGAGTGCGGATATCCGAATGCGTAAGGATAGTGTGATATGGATGAGTGTAAGAAAATTTGGTATTGAAGGAGCAAGGGTATTGATTACGACGGACTCTGTTTATTTGATTAACCGATTGGAACGGCAATATTTAGTTAGAGATTTTTCTTTTATAGAATCAGAATTTAACCTGCCCGCTTCGTTTGAGACCTTACAGGATTTTGTTTTGGGGAACGTTTTTTTTATGACCAAAGAAAATATAACATCAGATATTAATAATGACGCTTATCATTTAGTAGCCAGTGATGCCACGCCGTTTGTCAATGAATATTGGCAAGACCCGATCGATTTTAATTTAGAGAAAATGTATTTTAATGATCTTCGTTATCAACGAGAATTAACCGTCGAGCAATCTCAATATCAACCGGTGGGTGACATAATTGCTTTTCCACATTATCGGATGGTAGAAATGCAAAGTCAACAGACGGGGAATGTTTCGGTAGAATTAGACTTATCGAAAGTCAAATTTAATCAACCTGCTAACATGCCTTTTCGAAAGCGTTAGTTATTTAGAGTTCGATATTCTACTAATTTTTTTTATTCTCGAATTAGCTTTGTCGTTCGCTTCCTTCGGTCACTCTCTCTTGCGCTAAGTTCGAGAGAAAAATTAGTGCCATATCTCACATTTAGAGTTCGATATTCTACTAATTTTTTGTAGCACTGGCAAAAAAAAACGGCAGTACTTTCGCACTGCCGTTTTATCTAATGGTCTAAATTAAACCATCCACTCTTATAATTTATTTCTTAACGATTTTCTGAAAGCGGTCAGCACTTTCTTTTAGCTGGCCTTTTACTTCTTTGATTGCATCTAGGGCAATCTCTTGCTGCGCTTCTGCCATCTTCACTCCACCTTTCAATGCCTTCTTTCCTAACTTGATCCAAGGCTTACTCACTTCTTTTACCTCTTTCTTAACCTCAGCAGTTGTCTTTACCGCTTCTTTGTTAGCTTTGATTGCCGATGCTTTGATCGTCTTGTATACTTCTTTAATTTCTATATTATTTAACATGATTTTTTATTTTTAAAATTGAAAAATGATTTTCTCGTTTTAATTACTACGCCAATTTCTTAGCATCTTTGATCCATGAAGTTGGATTCAAACGAGCGTAACGAGTTCCAGCTGCAGTTAAAACCGTTTCTAAATCTTTTTTAGATGCTTTAGCGATAGCAGCGAAAGAACCGTATCCTGCTTTAGTTAAAATAGTAGACGCTTTTGGCCCAATACCTTTGATGGTTGTTAAGTTATCTTTCTTTACAACTTTTTTAGCGGTTACCTTCTTAGCGGTTACTTTCTTAGCAGCACGTTTTGCTACTGCTTTTTTTGCAACTACTGCTTTCTTAACTTTCTTAGCTGGCTTTTTTCTGATTACTTTTTTTACATCATTTAATACATCTACTGTATCTTCTCGTAACTCATCTACTCTTTCTTCTGCTGTCGTTAAAAAACGGTTGAAGTAATTCGCTGGTAATTTCACTAAAGATTTCAATTGCTTGTTGGTAACTACTTTTTCTAAAGTATCCAATGCAAATTTTTGCTGCATACCGAAAAGTGTTACTCCACCTTCTACTACTTTACCAAATACACGCTGAGAAGTTTCTGCTCCTTTCAAAGTTAGATTTACTAAATCTTCTCCTACTGATAATGCTACGGTGTTGACAACTTTTGCTTGCGCTTTGATGCCGTTGTCTTTGCTGTTCTTTTGATTTTTATTAGCCATGATGCTTCTTATTTTTTTGAATTAAAAATTTTTATTTGAATGATGATGCAAATATAAATGAGCAAGGTTCTTTTTGAGTTGCGGGTGAGTTACATTTGAGTTACAAAGTGGGGAGAATCAGGAATTCATCTGTATTAATTAGCTGATATTCAGATCTTTATATTATTTTTTAATTATTTAAAATTAATAATGAAAAATTAATAATGTCCTTTATCGTGCTGCTGCCCCAGAATATGGAAAGGTAAGACTTGAATTTTTATGTGGTGATATGTGATCCCTACAGGATTCATTAGGTAAACGATTTATAATAATATCAAACCGCGCTGCTAATCTTTTCGAATAGTCGTTTAGTTTCGGGAAGTGGGTCAAGTTCAAATTCTTGTTTTAAAATCTGTTGACATTTACGGTAGGTTTTGACGGCGAGTGGGCGGTTGCCTTCGCTTAGGTAGGCTTCCATTTGTAAGCGGTACGCTTCTTCCCAAGTAGGATCGATTTGCAAAGCACGGATCGCTAAGCGAATAGTTTCTTTGGGATTTCGAGAGAGTTGCAGTTTGGCGAGAGACATCATTGCTCCGAGCACCAGTACTTGGATTCGTTCGCGTTCATCGGCGCACCAATCTTCGTAGATACGATTGGGAAGATAAATGCCACGATATAGATCCACCGCTTGTTGGTAGGCAATCAACGCTTCTTCTGGTTGGTCGTTCATACATTGATTTCCAATAATAATTAGATCATCCAGTGTATCAATATCCATCCAAATTTGGGTCGTGTCTAAGCGGTAAGTCACTCCTTGTCGAATAATAAAAGCCTGATCCTTTCGGTTGATTTTATCGGGCTCGATGGTTTTGGTAAGTTGGTGCAGTGCTGCTTTGAAATTTCGGTTCCCTGCTTTTTCGTTGGTCTCTCCCCAGATACGATCAATGATCGAAGCCTTGTGCATCGCACGAGCATTACGACTCGTAATAAAAAACTGAAATAGCTGAACGGCAGTATCACGTTTCCAGGCGGAGTCGGGAATTTTATTTCCGTTCAGGGTTACTTCAAAAGAACCGAGCGTTTCAATCTGTAAAGCAGCGGTTGCTTTTTTCTCTAAAATTTTTGTAATTGATAGACCTTCAGGTATCGCCATTGCTTCGAATTATTTTTTCTTTTTATTCGATAGCTTATCGACTTTTCCGCTTAAGTCTTTTACTTCTCCAGCAATTTTATTGACGGCTGCCATCAGTTCTTGAAAGTCCGTTTTAGAAGCAGAGCGCCATTGATTAATTTCTGGTTCGATATTTTGGTCGATTACTTCTTTAACCTGATTTTGAATTTGCTCAACTTGTGCCATTGGATCTTTAATGGTCTGAATGACTAGTTTAGGCGCATCGAGGGCAACTTTTTTCCAGAGATCAAAACTCTTAGAGAGGATTCCTTTTTGTTCTTCGGCTGGTTTATCTTCCAGGGATTCTAGGGTTAGTTCGGCTAGCTTGGATTGAATAAACTCCATCGCTTTTCCAAAGTCGGAAAATCTTTTTTCTTCTCCTCCTTGAACGTGACGGATATTTCCTCGCCATTGGATTTGCGTTTCGTCGTTATCGTCTTCATAGAGCTTTTGGGTAAAGCGGATGACGAAGGAGGTGGTTTCTTTTTGGTTGCTCATGTTTTTTTATTTGCTGGTTGGCTAGTTGGCTGGTTGGCCAGTTGGCTTCCCTTTATCGTGTATATCTTTAACGTGTTTTTTTTAGCTTAGTAATTTCAATCTATAGCTGTTGGTCTTTTTTTGAAAACTTTGAATTTCAGGTAATAGATCATCAATATCTTTTTGGTTAAAATAGTCAATTGATTGGCCTGCTAATAATTGGGTTTCTAACTCAAAAGCTGAACTAACTGCTACTTCAAAAAATCTTCCCATATCTTTTTTCCCATTTCGACCACATCCTTCAGCAATATTGGAAGGCATAGAAATCGCGGCTCTCGACATCTGTGACCTTAAACCGTAATTTTCTGAAGATGGTAATTTTTCTAAGAGTTTATACGTTTGTTTCACTATTTCCATTCCTAATTTCCAACAGTCTAGTAATCTGAAGTTTCTCATTGTTTTTGTTTTGCTGGTTGGCTAGTTCGCTGGTTAGCCAGTTGGCTTTTCTTTAACGTGTATATCTTTAACCTGTTTTTTTTTTAGTTATTGGTCTTTTGAAAAAATTACTTTAAGGTAAAAAAATAGTTTTGATTTTTTTACATCTACTATTTATCAAACTAAATCAATCTCAATTAAACCACCCCGGCGATAGAAGAAAAGCCAACAAGCCAACTAGCTAACCAGCCAACCGGCCTCTTTACAACTTATTCAACAACCGCCGCCAATACTTAGGACGTGGTGCTTCATTACGAATGGCTTTACCTTGTTCAATTAAACCCTGGACAGCCGCTTCGACCTTGTCTCGTAATTCAAACATAGCTTCGTCATCATCGATTTTATCTTGATAAGCGGAAGTATCAATGCTTTCGCCAAAGATAAAGAAAAATGGCTCTGGTCGTGGAACTGGGCTCAATCCTACTCCACGCGACAATGGTGGAATCTCATCTCCATGATTTAAAAGTTTCGTCCAGATCTTGGTATTCTTTAATGGTTTTAAGAGTGGCATTTTTTGAAAATCTCGAGCATCCATTAATATACTGTACGCGTCGTCTGCTCCAATCGAAGCGAATGGTTGAATCGGATAACTATGCGCCGCAGCCATTTTTACAAAACCCAATCTTTCCTTCCAAATCAATTGATAAGCTTCTCCATCTCGCTTGGCTACCTCTCGACCACCGCCTGGAAAAAGTAAGAGCGAATCACCCTGCTCCATTGCTTGCTGACAAAGTTCTCGGGTTCCTACAAAACCACCGTCGGCTTCTATTTTATTTTTTAAATAAGGTGCATCAAAATAAAGTCGATTGACCATCATTCTTAAAAATACATCGTGATCGTTGTATAGCTTTGCTCTCATCAGTGGTACGTCGAGCATCCCGTATACGGTATGGTTGCCAACATACATAGCTGGGCGCTGACGGATATGTTCGAGGCCGTGAAAGCTGGGTTGAAACCAGAACTGTTGTAGTTTGGTCAAGCCAGAGGTATAAGGTTTTTGAGGTAAGTCAAAGTCTGGTAATAGCATCATTCCACGCATGGAGGTAGTGGTTTTTCTTGTTTATTGAAAGTTTTTTATTGAGAACAAGATAGTGATTTTTTGGGAAATTGGTTGGATTGGTTAATCGGTTAATCGGTTGTATCAGTTGATCGGTTGTATGGGGACTGTTCTAGATTTCGTGTTTTTCAAGCGCAAATTCAACCTCAAAAACAATTTCAAATTTCTCTTTAACGTAAAAGGCTTTTTAGCAACCCGAATATCAGTTGATTACAAATTTTCGTTTTTAGGCTTTGAGGTTGAAGTTGAAGTTGTTTTTGAAGTTTTAAATTTATTTTGACACAGTTTATTGAACAATCCCGCTGTTAATAAGCAACTCAGATTTTTTCTCCAACCCTTTTTAATAATTCAATAAACAACTCTGCTTGTTCAATATTTCTGATACCTCTTGATGGAGACAATATCAATCTATTTGGATTTTTATTTTCAATGAAGATCGTTAGGTTTTGCTCCATGAGTAATTGGACAATATTTCTATCAGCAAGAATCTTATCTAATAGTTTGCGATCTCCATTAAATTGAAATTTCTTTCTTAGTTCCTTGGGAATAAAATTGGTTGTTCGATTCAAAATTAAGTCAAATACTTTATCAATAAAAAATTTAGGATAAATTCTTATTGTCTTATTTTTTGGATTTTCTATCGATAGAATGAATCGAAATGGGTTTGTTCCATGAAAAGTACCTCCAGTATCATCTATCATTAAAATCATTCTTTTACCTTCAAATACAAACTCCCCTTTTTGAAATTGAAATACCATCGCTCCTTTAGAAGTTGTTAGATTTTTTCTTTCTTCTGTAGAGTAGATCCCATTATGTTTTGTGCAGATTTCTTTGATTATGTTCAATTATTTTCTGTTAGGAGGTTGTTTTATTTGTGGATATTATAGAGGTGCTCGCGCTTTTTGTTTTCATATCTGGAGATATATACTAGCGGCTCGGATTTTAAGTTGTAGCTGTGTGAGACGTCCGGAATAGGCGACGTGCGCAGCGATAGCAAGCATGTCGGTCCTAGCCGGTATTCTCAGCTTTTTTTCATTAATTTGTTAACTCATCTTCATAGTAGTTTTCTAAAACCGAATCTGCCTTTAATATTTCTTGAAAATGTTTGTTATCTTTTATTTTTTCACAAAATTCTTTACATACGGTATTTAGTTCCTTCGCGATTCTTTCCGGACAAGGAATAATGACAAGTAAATTTATCTTATTTGCAAATTGACTAATTGTTTGTTTGAATTTCCTAGGATCTTCTCTTTTATAAAGAGGCTCGACAAAATTTACATAATCTATTTTTTTCCAATTAGTATATTTATTGTCTATTGTTTCATCTTCAAAATGATATTCAGGGTGATGAGCAAATAAAAAGCCCTTAGGATGTTTAATAAAATTGGCCCACTTTCTAATTTCTATTAATACATTCCATTTATCTTCCACATATTCATACGATATCCCGATATATTTGAATATAGTGTGCATTTTCTCTACAAGTAAATACAATAAAAGGATATAGATTGTGAATGAGTATTCTAAATCATCTAAAGATTTGTTCTGATTTAAAAATCTATAAATCTTTTCTAAAGAATCATTCAAATTACAGGCTATACAAGCATGAGTATTGCCGTCATGATTACCTAAATACTCTTGTTCATGGAGAATACAAAATATTTGATCGCAATCTTTTTCAGGATTAAAAGTGCAAATTTTTTCAAGCTCCTTTTTTGCTAAATCGAATTTATTCATATTTATATTTTTTTTCTAGTTGGTGACGGTTAGGATAG
>CALGJS010000005.1 GCA_937927835.1 uncultured Saprospiraceae bacterium
CACCAGTTTTCGGTTTTTATCTGGTATTGAAGCAGCATTTCTTCTCCACCAATTAATATATTATCTCCTTTAAGTAAGATCGTTTTTGGTTTTATAAAATATGGAATCTCTATTTCGGTTTGCTCAAAAGATGAAATATCATGAAGGGCGATCCTATATCCTGATGTGTCGAGTATTGCAACGTAGTTTTTTTGATCAGTTGAGAAAATATTTTTTTTCGAAATAGGGTAGGTCTTATATTGCTTAATCTGATTGTCGAAGAGTTTGTTTATAGAAATTTTATCGTTACGTTCTAATAATATAAAATACGAACCATCCTTCACGCCATTCTGACAAAAGGCAGAAAAAAAGACATTGAGTATTAATATGGTGAAAACTAATTTTTTCATTTTTATTTGGAAGTACTGTTTAAAGAAACCATAAAATCTTAAGTTCAGTGGGAGTTTTTAATTAAGTGTGTCTCTTGCCACCCGCACCTATGATCCTAAAGGATAGCTAGCGCTCAGACACACTTGAGGGAACATCCCCGTTCAGTGAAGGTGGAAAAATAGAATTAAACGTCCCAAACAATCCTCTCTTCGTCCCCAATCCCCGCATAATTCCCATTCCCATTCCCATTCCCATTCCCATTCCCATTCCCATTCCCATTCTAATTCTAATTCTAATTCCAATCCCCATTCACCGCTCCCTCGGATCAACATCAACATTCTTTTCCAAATACTCATTCTCCACAACCGGCTTTAAAACCTTATCCTCTCTCGGTGGATATTTTTCTAAATAATTCTTTGGTCTCGTAGGTCTTTTTTCAAATCCACCGCCACAATTTGGGCAGACATTCTTCAAAATATCTTTCACACAATCCTGACAAAAAGTACAGTCAAAAGAACAAATCATTGCTTGGTCGCTTTCGTTGGGTAAGGACTTGTCGCAGTTTTCGCAGTTTAATCTTATTTCCATGAGAGTTGGCTTAATGTTATTAGCGTTTAAATGATTACCTTTTAATCTTGTTAAAGGTAAGAAAATGTTATTAAGAAAAAAGTAGATAAATTAGGATTGGAAATTCTTGGACATTGAATTTGTAATTCTGTCTAATGTTATAGATATTACCCTGTAGATTTATTGAGGAAACGCTAAATAGCTTATTGATGTTGTTTGATAAATATCAATAATTTTAAAAGATGAATCAAATTTCAAATACCAACAATCCATGAGCAAAATAATACCATATCTCTGGAATGAAAATCTCATCCTAAAAAAGGAAACTTGTTTATGGGTGGAAAGAACCATGCGGGTCGCTGAAGTTACCGAAGAAGGGAGATCAGGTCATTTAGCTGCTAGAGTAAGAATAAGTAAGAACGGAATGACTAAAATTTCCTCTTTTAATAAAGAGGGAGAACTGATAGGTGTTTCTTCAGAATATTTGGAGAATAAATTTCTTAAAATATTTAAGGAGGAAGACCGGATCTATGCCAAGAATATTTATGATAAAGATGAAAACCTAATATCAGAAATCTGGTTAAATACCGATGGAACGCAAGACGAAAAAAACTATACTTATGAAAACGGTCTATTAGTTAGAATTGAAGAAAAAGACGAGGATGGAATCGCCATTGAAGAATTTAAATATGACGAGGATCGATTGGTTCAAATATTAAGTGTTAATGAAAAAGGAGCAACACTGATGGAACGGAAATTCATTTATGACTCGATGGGCAAACTAGAAAAAGTCCTAATGATTCAAGATGAAAAAATTTATAAAACCATCCTTTACTTTTATAATTCAGAGAATGAATTGGTACTAAAAGAAAAGGAATTCATAAGTAGGTTGAGCGGAGTTTTGCTTCCTCCTGAAATTTGCACCTATGAATATCATGAGAATGGAGTATTGAAAGAGTCCAAGGAAATCAATTATATGGATAAAAGAAAAGAAGAGAAGAAATTTGAATTAACCACTACTTACAACGAACTCGGATTGGAGATTGAAGGAATCCTGATTGACTTTAGAAAAAAGGAGGCGGAGGTGACGAGTTATGAATATAAAATGAAGGAAGAAATTTGAAAATAAATTCAAAAAAAATATACTTTTTTTTGTAATTTTATAGTAAATACTAGAAACCCTGAAAAACAAAAAACCAAATATCTTAATCCTATTCGCTTTTTTCTTAGGAGCGAATTTGAATGCTAGTACTTGTCTCTTAGAGACCTGGCAGGAGATTTATACTTTGGTAGAGTGTACCTATGTTGCCCAAGATCAGGGTGAAGTGATCTCCATGTTAGATATTGAAAATCAGATAGTTAATAAGTCATTTGAGCTTTATGGACAACAAAATTTTGAATTAAAAGAACATCAGTATTACTGGGGAAAAGTCCAACTTCAAAACAACTTAACGGATGCCATTAACCTTTCCGAGTGGGTCCTATATTTTTCTCATTCCCTTACAGAGATTGATTTATTTGTCGAACAACCAGATGGAGGATTTCATCATATCTTAAATGGGTTTTATCGAAATCCGAATGAAAAGGCCTTTTCTCCTCGAGTCGAAGGAAACTTTTGTAAGGTAACTCTACCACCAAAACAACCAATTACCGTCTTTTTTAGAGCCAAAGGATCACGTAATAAAGTCAGTCCTGATTTTACCATTGATCTTAGACATATCGATGTGCTTTATCAAAGACTGCAGATAAAAAGTAGTGCTCAATACCTTTTCATTGGTTTTATTGCCATGATGCTTTTCTACAATCTTTTCTTATATTTTTTGCGTCGTGATTTAAGTTTTATTTATTATTCAGGATATTTATTTTTTCTCATTCTATACACTTCCAATATCTCTGGAGAGTTAGGTACCTTATTGGTCTATATTATACCCAATCATCTGGAGTATACTTATGTGGCAAACTTTGGAATCATTTTAGGCTTTATGTGTTATATCGCTTTTTTCCGAAGTTTTCTTAATTTGAAAGGTCTATTACCTAAATGGGATTTATTTTTTCAACGACTTTTCTTTATCGGTATTCCAATTTTAATAGTTCAAGCGGTAGTGATGTTTACCTCCAATTTTAGTTTTGCTCAGACAGATATTTTCTCCTTAGTATATATCGTTTTATTTCTACCTACCACGATTGTCTTTATTTATCATTTGTATAAAACAGGTGATAAAAAAGGACGATTTATTGTTTTGGGAATGGTTTTTTGGCTCATAGGTATTGCGGTGAATTCCATGATGTGGGCCAACGTATCCTCTTTCAATGTACTTGATATGTTTTTCTTAAAAGTAGGATCTGTTTTGGAAATTATGATTTTCTCCCTTGGGTTGGCTTATCGAGAAAGAGAAACTTTTGCAGCGAAAGAACAAGCACAATTCGAATTAGAGAAAAGTGAAATGATTAAAAAGCAAGAAGCGGCAGAAAAAAAGCGACTCAAAAAAATGGACGTGCTCAAATCTCGTTTATACACCAATATCACCCATGAGTTTCGAACACCGCTTACGGTCATTATGGGGATCAACGAAAATATCCAAGGACATCTTCAAGAAAAAAAACTGATCCGACGGAATAGTAAAAATCTATTACGCTTGATCAATCAACTACTAGATTTGTCAAAACTAGAATCGGCAGAATTACAGGTCAATAAAGCACCAGGTGATATCGCTACTTACCTACAATACTTAACGGAATCCTTTTATTCTATGGCCGCAGATAAAGGAGTTAGATTGGTTTATTTTACGGAGGAAGAAAGTGTAAAAATGTTATTTGATGAGGAAAAAATTCAACACATCATTTATAACTTGCTCTCTAACGCACTTAAATTTACAGAAGAAACCGGACAAGTAGTGGTCAACCTTAAAAAAGAAACACTGCAAGAAAAAGAATTTTTAAAGATTTTAGTTAAAGACAATGGCATTGGAATATCCGAAGATGTCCAACCGCATATCTTCGATCGTTTTTATCAAGTGGATAATTCTTCGAGTCGGAAGGGAGAAGGCACCGGGATTGGATTATCCTTAGTAAAGGAATTGGTAGATCTGCTGAAAGGAAAAATTGAGGTGAGTAGCACGGTTGGTAAAGGGACTACCTTTACCGTTTGGTTGCCTTTTGATCCCATTACAGAAGAGGTTCCTTTACGAGACTATTCGCACTTGCAAGCGGCGAATAAAAAGCAGAAAACGTTAGTCGATCAAGCGGCTTTATTGCAAAAAAAATCGGAAGAAATTCAGACCTCTGAAGAAGAAAATTTACCTATTCTCCTTTTGATAGAAGATAACCAAGATGTCGTTTTATACATTCAATCTATTTTAGAAAAAAGCTATACTATTCATTCTACCAAAAATGGTCAACTGGGGATCGAACTAGCTTTTCAACTAATACCAGATATTATCATTAGTGATGTAATGATGCCAATCATGGATGGCAATGAAGTTTGTCAAACCTTAAAAAAAGACGAACGTACCAGCCATATTCCCATCATCTTATTGACCGCTAAAAACACTCAGGCAGATAAATTGAAGGGCTTAAAATTTGGAGCGGATGACTACCTGACCAAACCTTTTTATCGAGAAGAATTATTATTAAGATTGGATAATTTAATTACCAATCGCCTGTTAATGCAGAAAAAATATGCCAATTCCCTCCAATTACCTCAACCTATTATCGAGCGTTCAATCGACGATCAATTCCTTCAAAAGCTTAAAGAAATAGTAGAGAAACGATTCGATCAACCAACCTTTAATGTAGCAGAACTGGCCCAAGCTCTTCTGATGGATCGCAGCCAAGTCTATCGGAAAGTCAAAGCCTTGACCGGTAAATCTGTAGCCCATTATATCCGATCTGCTCGCCTCCAAAAAGGGCTGGATTTATTGCGTTATAGCAAAATGAATATCTCCGAAATTGCTTACGAAATAGGATATACCGACCCTAGTTACTTTACTAGAACCTTCCAAAAAGAATATGGAATGTTGCCCAGTGCCTTCCGTTCATAGACAATCATACCCTTATTTTCTATTCCCTTTTATAGTCATTAGCTAAAGCATTCTGTCTTTTTCTAAGGTCTTTTGTCATTTCTAATAGAATGATATTAAAGTTTTACTACTGATTTTGATAATTAATTAAGTCCATTCTAACTATTTGATTATCAGTAACTTGGTACTTATGTTGCCACCAAATACAACATAAGTCCTATCATTTTTCAATCAATTTTTCAAAAAATCCTACTCTTTACATCATCCTTCCTTGAGGTGATTTAGGGATTTTCCCACCTTTGTCCTAGGAATTATTAAGCGATTCGAAAGCTTATTTCCTAGAAAAAAATTCTCCTTAACTCAAAATAAACCAAATGAAAAAAATAATTCTGATAGGGTTACTATGTTTTGCTACCCTTATGGTCCAATCGCAAGAACCAAACAATTGTGGTGAGTTGGTCATCGATTTTTGTCACTTATCCGAAGATGGTAAGGCTTTAGAGTTCTCTGTTGCAGCTACGACAAATATAGGTACAAGTTATTCGTACCCAAATTTTCTACTACTAAATAATCATTTAGATACCATCGCTATTTCTAAAGTCAAACATTACGGAATTCCAGGATATCTTGTAAAAGAAAGACTGGAATTACAGGTAGATACGCTGGTAGAATTTGAAGGAATTTTACAAGTTAATTCAGGAAATAAAGCTACTTGTTCAATTCCCATTTCTTTTAAGTCTGAAATGCTTAAGGCCGTACCTGATCGTTCAGTTTTTGCCGGATTTACAGTCGATGAAAAATCTGTATTGATCGATATTAAAGAATTTCATAGAACAGAAATTCTGGCAAGTATGGCTAATAGTCGTGGAGAGGAAATATTCCAAACCTCGATTGATAGAGCCACTACGGTAATTCCAGTTCCTGACTTAGAGCAAGGGATTTATCATGTTTGGATTCATGATAAAGCAAAAAATCTACGTTTTACCTATCAACTTCACAAGAAATAAAACAATATAATTTCACCATAAAAAATAGACAATTATTTCATTCAAAAAATCAAATTATGAAAAAAATCGAATTATTGCTAATTACTCTAGGAATGTGTTTCCTTTTTCTTTCTGAAATAAATGCACAAAATATTGTTATTGAAAATCGATGGAAAGAAGCGCATTTTATTTCAATGAAGGGGCCAAACAACTTTTCTAGATCTACCCACACCGCATTGCAGCTTAAAGTCGAAAAGGTGGATAATACCTGGTTTAGATTAACAAATAGTGGAAGGGCATTGTGTTTTGAAGGTGAAAAACTTTCCTTAAGAGAATTTAAACCTGGCTGGTGGTCTGCTCAATGGAAAAAAATTCCTACCCAAAATGGGTATTTCAGACTCCAGTGTCGTATGAAACAAGGAATTTACTATCTACATATGCAAAATGGAGTGGTCGAATGTTCGAAGCTCGGAGATATGGGCTGGTGGTCTGCCCAATGGAAGTTTAAGGAAAAGGAAGAAAAAAAGGGAGAAGTACAAGATAATGACCCTACCGTCATCTTAAAATCTAATAATAACAATCTGATGGGTAGATGTAATGATTGTTATCCTGGAGCTGATAATCTTAATAGTGCAACGGTTCATATTTCTTATGATAAGAATAATATATCAAGATATGCTAAATTCAAGCTACGTAAAATGAGCAATGGTAAATATACATTACAAGCGGATAATGGAGACTATGTGGGAAGATGTCAAGGTTGTATTCCCTCATCACCAAAATTAAATAGTTTAATGATTCATCTATCAGAATCGAATGCTGCATATGCACAATTTTCACTGGTGAAAATCAAGGATAATACATATGCCCTAGAAGCTGATAGTGGTATGTACGTTAGAAGATGTAATGGTTGTGTTAAAGGTGAACTTAAAAGTAATAGTGCATTGGTTGATGTACCATTAACGAATGTAAAAAGCGGAACTAGTGCACATTGGGAAATAATCGACGTGAATACTAAAAAAGGCGTTAACCTTGATGTCATAACGATAGATGAAAAACTAAATGATCACAGGAAAGCAAAAACGGTAACCTCCTTTACTTTTAAGAATGGCAGGACATTTTATAAAATAGCAGATAGAGTATGGGTTGAGAAATCTCCTTTAGGAAAAGATTATGTTGGCATTTATGAAGAATTGGAAATTGTATCAGGAAAAATACGATTACATGACTATGATAAAGGAAAAGGATACGAACTAAACATTGCAGAAAAAAGATTGGAATCCAATGGTAAGCCACTACCCGGAAAAGTAAAGGAGATAAAATCTGATAATCTGACTTTCAAAGAATTGTATAGAGTGAAATTTTTAGAAAGAACGCTTTTTGCCTATAATACCAAGTGTCCTTATGGTGGTACATATCCAAAATGTTATACCCCTAGTTGTAGTGAAGGAACTGATGAATATAAATTAGCCTTTTTTGCTGCTTGTGAGGAGCATGACCGTGCTCAACGAGCTCCTTGGAAAGCCGCAGGTTACACAGATGTTAATGGTGATATTCACAAAAATGCAAAAGCATTTACAGATATGATTTTTTATAGTAGAATGATGAAAATGTGTGGAAATACTGCTTCTATTTTTTCAGATGGAGTTTGTAAAGAAATTGTTAAACGTATTCCAAATGGTGTTGATTTAGCTGGGATAGATATTAAAGATGGTATGAATGATGCGCCTAATTTTTGGGATGATCAAAAATCAGAAGAAGACAATGCTTCCGAAAATGAAACCGAAGTAGTTTATTCAATGCCTGGTTACGCAAGGAATAAACTTGTTGAAGAAGTAAACGCACTCAACTCGAATTTTTTGAAACGTGGTGATAATTATAAGATTGAAATAGATTTTTCAGGTGAGCCAAGTAATTCCGACAGTGAAACAAGTAGTCTCATTACTGTTGAATTTTTTGATAAATATGATTTGTCATTAGGAACAGAATCTTCTTGGGGAGTTGAGGGTAATGGTTTTCTTATCGCAAATAAAAAACAGATGTCAATTTACACGACCAGAACTCCTGCGTATTTTGTAATTAGTACCATTGGCGATGATGCTTTTTTTATGGATTATGTTGAATTACATAAAAACGATGATTTATTGGTAACTTATGGACGAAGCGGTGGTAGTGGTTATTGTTTATCAACAGATTCAGGTGACTCTTTCAACATTGATGGTAAAATAGTTAAGTGTCATAAAGGATTTAAGTTTAATGTTTCGAGTGAAAAAGTTTTTACCACGTCTAATAAAAAATGGACTTTCAGTCAAGATATTGATCCGTTAGATTAGAGTGGCGTCTCTTATAAATATAGGTTAAATGGCTGGTCCGAACAAGATGGATCGTATATTTAGTATGAATTTAGTAAAGTAATTTGAAGCGTAGCACCTCATTGGTGCTACGCTTACTAAAAATTCTTTTTTATAAAATAAAATCTATGAAAATATACCGTTTCACTCATTTGAATTAGATGAAAAAAAAGACTCAAATAAAATGTACGCTTTCTTTTCCCTTCGTTAATTCTCTGTAAAATCAAACCATGAAAAAATTAACTTTTTTAGTGTTCATGAGTTTCCCGATACTTCTTTTGGCCACAAACCCTATTTTCAGCCAAAGTCTGCTAGATAATCTTAAGTACTCAAAATCCGATATCACCCCAATCCCGTTTCTAAAAAACAAAATGGGCTCCAATCAAGGGTGGGATATCCACCGAGATATGAGACTCGTTGGAGATTTTAATGGCGACGGGATGGATGATATTTTGGCGATAAAAAGAAGTACCACTTATTCACCTTATCAAAATGAAAATGGCGTCTTTGAGCTTTTAAATCATCCTACTAAGTCTATTATCCAGGATGCCATTAGAAGTTATGCTTTGGTTGGTAATATTTTTAGAGATCAAAAAGATGAATTGGTGGTCATCGGTTTTTTTGAAGAAAAGGATACGACCGTACATGGTATTTATGTGCAAGAATATCAAGGGCCTTATACGGCAGCCTTTAGTTTTACGATCACGGATGATTTTAGCCCCAACACTGGATGGAACCCCGAAAAGCATCCGGTCAAAATGGGAGATGTAAATGGAGATGGACACGATGATTTGATTGGGTTTGGTGAACAAAACATTTACGTTGCATTAAGCAATGATAAACAAGAATTTGAACCTAAAAAAATAGCGCTAAAAGAGGATAAGAAGAACCTTTGTTTTGATCAAGGTTGGAGAATCGAAAAACACCATCGATTGGTAGGAGATATCAACAACGATGGATATGCGGATATTCTGGCTTTTGGTAGTTCAGAGATTTTTGTTTATTTGGGAAATAAGGAAGGCCAATTTTCCCAAACCAATAAAGTATCTTTTATCGGATTATCTCAACCTCCTTTTACCTTTCAGGAAGGATGGATCCCGGATCAACAACCGATTAATCTAGCAGATATCGACGGCGATGGTTTTTTAGATATCATAGGTTATACTGTTAAAGGAGTCGTAGTTTCCTATAACCACACAAAAGAAAAATCCAACAATATTCTATTTGATCAACCAGCTTTTGTTTTACCTAATTTTAGCAGATCAAGAGGTTGGATCGCTTCCAGACATCTTAGGACTTCTGGTGATATCGACGGCGACGGAAGAGCAGAACTTATCGGTTTTGGTGCCAACGATGTGTTTATAATTCATAATTCAATCTTTCCTTTGAAAGGACAAAGGAAATAGATTTTTATAGTAAATATTATTTCACATGACCAACTTCTAGTTCATAAATCTTTACTTTCCCAAAAGCACCACCATCTCGTGATTGAAAATAATTTCCAACCTTAAAGTAGTTTTCAAAAATACCCCAACGTTCGATATTTTTATCATCATAAACCGCTTTTTGAAAACCATTTAATTTGATTTCCATACGTCCTTCCGTGACAATGATTTCAAGCGTAAATCGTTGTCCTTTCTCAATTGGAGTTTCAAAATTATAGCCTTTGTCATCACCCCAGGCGTCTTTGTCCAAGATAGCTTTATCCGCTGCACTGTGGTCTTTTAGTATTTTGGTTTTTACTCTAATTTTTCCTTTATCATAGTAAATTTTTAGAATTGGAGGCGCATTGTTATCTTTTTGGCCAATTAATTCTTTTTGTTCATTGGTCAGTCTACCATGAATTTGTGCGATAATGATTCTATGCTCTTTTCCTTTTTCATCTTTGGTCACATTGTCTATCGACATTTTTACCTTCATTCTTCTTCCTTGCTTAAAGGTCCAGTTGGTAGAGTTACTTCCAGATACCATTTGTTCTCTAAGTTCCGTTCTGGAATATTTGGTATTGCTTGTGGTAGAGCCAGGGTAGGCATGGAATACAATGGAACCATCGGAAGAATCATTATACATGAATTCTTGCAAGACTGGATTGGTCGCATAATTAAATATTTCTGGAGGGCTCACTTCCATGGCTTTTCCATCGGCTCTTGGAGTAGGAATCGTTACTTTCCAATGTGTTAAGTCGATTTGAGCAACCTTAGATTTTTTATTCATTGCAGACTTTTGAGTCGAGCATCCTGTGGATAGGAAGGCGAATAAAAATAGGAATCCGAAGAAGTTGGATAGTGAATTTTTCATGGAGAAAATATTTATCTTTTTCAAAAATTAATTAAACAAATGTCACAGAATAGTAGGGTGGAAGGCTTCTTAATTGGTCAACCAATTATACTCTGACAAATATAATATAAATAATCTTTAAATTATAATCAGATCTTTTCTCTGGATGCTGCTAAATTGACAGACAAGTTTCTAATAATTCTACTGATAAATGACTGGATAAGAATAATTTCTTGTTTTATAATTATTTTTATTGGAAATTGTATTCTTTACATTAACAGTCACTTTCTTCAACAAAATATTAAAAAGAAGATTGGTCAACCAAAAGTATTTATGTTAGAGTTTTTTAATGAATTAGAACAAGAATCACCAGGAGATAAAATTATCATCCAGATTCGTAAATTGATTTCCTCTGGACAGTTGAAGCCAGGAGATAGATTACCACCAGAAAGAAAATTATCAGAAAAATTAGGCGTTGGTAGAACTGCGGTTAGAGAGGCGATTCAGAAATTAGAGTTCTATGGAATCTTAAAAACACTTCCACAAAGTGGAACGGTGGTCGCAGGTATGGGATTGGCTGCCTTAGAAGGATTGATTACGGATGTATTAAAATTAGAAAAAAGTGATTTTATAGATCTTGTAGAAACAAGGGTCATCCTAGAAAAAAATATTGCCCAATTAGCAGCTGAAAGACGGACCGAGGAAGATATCGTAGCCATGCAAAAAGCCCTCGATGCCTATGCTCAAAAAATAAAAAATAAAGAAAATGGGGTTGAAGAAGATTTAATGTTCCATCTTAAAATAGTAGAAGCATCTAAGAATGCAGTGCTAAAGTCTTTGATGTTAATTATTACGCCAGACATTGTTAAAAGCTTTATCGATTATAAGGTCTGTGATAATACCACTGAATTGAAAGCGTTAAAGGAACACCAAAAAATACTGAAAGCGATCATCAAACAGGACGCCAAAAAAGCAAGCGCATATATGGAAGAGCACCTAAGAGATGTCGTAAATTTTAGTATTAAAGAAGAAGCAAAATAAGCGTAACGGTAGAAGCTAAAAGGCCCTACCGTTCCGTCTTTCGGGGTTATTTGTCTCGAATTTCACGAATGGTTGTTAATGCCTTTTTTGTTGTATTTTCCGTTTTGGCATAATCAAATTTTCCATCCTTATCCTTAACAAATAATTTTGAGCCCATTCCGACACAATAAGCACCTGCTTCTATCCAACCTTTTAAGTTTTCATAATCAGGTGATACGCCTCCGGTGGGCATGATATTCGTCCATGGTTGTGGTGCACGAACAGATTTTATAAAATTGGGACCATAGATACTCCCTGGAAATAATTTTACTATTTCACATCCTAATTCTTCCGCTCTAGCAATCTCTGTTAGACTTCCACACCCAGGAGACCACAATACTTTTTTTCGATTACATACTATTGCAATGTCTTCTCGCAATACCGGCGTAACTATAAAGTTGGCACCCAATTGCATATACATACTCGCGGTTCCTCCATCGGTTACCGAACCTACCCCTAAGATCATATCTGGCATTGAACGAGCAGCATACTTATTCAACTCTGAAAAAATTTCATGCGCATAATCTCCTCGATTTGTAAATTCTAATAAGCGAGCACCTCCCGCATAAATTGCATCTAATAGTTTTTTTGCAACCTCAATATCTGCGTTGTAAAAGAGTGGAACCATTCCTTGTTCCTTCATCTTTTGAGCAACTTCTATTCTTGTAAATCTTGCCATTTTTTTATTTATTGAAAATTAATTAATAATGAAAGAATTAAAAATGAATAATGCACTCAATTTGTTAGAAAGAAAAAAACACGATTGAAGAGCATTATTAATTATTCATTAAAAGAATTATTCATTAAAAAATTATTAATTACCATTCTACCGAGCAACTCTTCCACTCGCATCTCCACTCATCAATTTTTCTACCTCATCTATCGTTGCCAAGTTGGCATCGCCGTAAATGGTATGTTTTAGACAAGAAGCAGCGACGGCAAAATTTAAGGCATTTTGATCATCATCTGGATATTGCAGTAAACCGTAAATCAAACCACCCATAAAACTATCACCACCACCAACTCTATCTACGATATGTGTAATCTGATATGTCGGTGCTTCATACAAAGTCTTGCCGTCATATAAAACACCAGACCAAGTATTATGCGAAGCACTGATCGAGCCACGTAAAGTGGTAATCACTTTTTTAGCACGAGGAAACATTTCCATTAGCTGCTGTAAAACGGATAAATAAGATTTTGCATCTACTTCATGACCAGCAGTAACATCAAGTCCTTCAGGATGTAATCCAAAATGCTTTTCTGCATCTTCTTCATTTCCTAAAATAATATCACAACCTGCCACCAATTCGGGCATCACCTCACCTGGCTCTTTTCCATACTTCCACAATTTCTTTCGGTAATTTAAATCCGTTGAAACCGTCACACCCATTCTATTCGCAACCTGAATTGCTTCCAAACAAGCATCTGCTGCCCCTTGAGAAATAGCAGGCGTAATTCCAGTCCAATGAAACCAACCAGCGTCTTTAAACACTTCTTCCCAATCAATCATTCCAGCTTGAATGGTCGACATGGCAGAATGGGCCCGGTCATAGACGACTTTACTCCCACGGCTTACTGCACCGATTTCTAAAAAATAGATGCCGAGTCTTTCTCCACCATAAACAATATGATGAGTTCCTACATTTCGCTTGCGCATTTCCATCAAGGCACATTTTCCAATATCATTATCTGGAAGGCGTGTGACAAATTCTGTTGGAACACCATAGTTGGCGAGAGAAACGGCTACATTGCTTTCACCACCTCCATAGATGGCTTCAAAAGAACTAGCTTGTGAAAATCTTTTCCAATTTGGAGGAGTGAGCCTAAGCATGATTTCTCCAAAAGTAACCACTTTTTTCATAAATGTAAATTTATTGTTTTTAGTTTTTTAGTAAACGAGCATAAGAAATTTGGTTATAACTGGCTGGTTCTTTTTTAGTTAATTGGTTTCTCTTATTCGTAGTTCTACGAACAAGAGAAACTAATTAATATCAACGATAGACCTTTTTCAAAGGCCGTATTTTATACCTATTGGGGAAACCTATGAAAAGGCAAGTCCACCATTAATATCGAAGTTGGCTCCTGTGATAAATGAGCTATTGTTAGAAGCAAGATAAACTACTAAATCAGCAACTTCATCTGCTTTACCTTCTCGTCTTACTGGTGTTTTTCCAGCTACGATCTTACGTATTTCGTCTTTTGTAAAATCATCATGAAATTTAGTGCCAATCAAACCAGGACAAATTGCATTGACACGAATACCTTTAGGTCCTAATTCTTTTGCCATACCTCTCGTAAAAGTAGTTGTAGCACCTTTAGACGAAGCATACAAAGAAGATCCGCCACCGCCACCATCTCTTGCTGCTAGCGAAGAAAGGTTGATGATTGAGCCACCTTTACCCATTAAAGGTTCAAAGACTTGCATAACGAAAACAGTAGATTTGAAATTTACATTCATCACCAAGTCATAGAATTCTTCATCAAATTCTTGTAAGGTTTTACGAGCGAAAAGACCACCTGCGTTGTTGACAAGGATATGAACTTTTTTACCAAAAGCTTTTACGGTACTAGACTTTAATTTTTTGATGCCTTTTAGACTAGAAACATCGGCTTTAACTGCAATTGCTTGACCGCCAAAAGATTCGATTTCTTTAACCGTTTCTTGAGCACTTTTTCGAGAACTATTATAATTAACGACTACTTTTGCGCCTTCTTTGGCTAACTTGATAGAAATGGACCGGCCAATATCTCGACCACCGCCTGTTACCACGGCTACTTTTCCTTTGAATTTTTTACTCATTATTTTAATCTTATTTATTGAAAATTGGTATTTATTACACAGTGTATTTAAATATTAGAAGTTGTTTAAACTTCTACAAAAAATGAATTTTTAGATTCCCAATGCTTGACCACCACCAACTTGGATGGTTTCAGCGGTTAGGAAGGCAGCATCTTTACTAGCTAGAAAAGAAACAACTCCAGCAACATCTTCTGGTTGACCTAATCTTCCTAGCATAATATTCTTTGCCCAAGATTTAAATACTTCAGGCTTGGTTGATTTAATTCCAATATGAAAGTCCGTATCAATCGTACCAGGAGAAACAGCATTCACACGAATCCCATATTCCGCTAAATCTTTTGCCAGCGCTCTTGTAATTGTATGAACAGCAGCTTTAGAGGTTCCATACATTCCAGCACCTGGTCCACCAGCATTCCATCCTGCGTTAGAAGTATAATTGATAATAGTTGGGTTGTCTCCTTTTTTTAGAAAAGGGATCGCAGCTCTTGAAGCGAAAAATACAGAGTCTAGATTTAATGCCATTACAAATCTATAAAACTCGGTAGTCATTTCTTCAAATCTAGAACGACCACCTAAGCCACCAGCGTTGTTTACCAGGACATCAATTCGTCCATACTTCTCTCCAATTTTGGTAATGTTTTCAGTTACAGGATCTTCCTTGGTAACATCAAATCCATAATACTCAGCGGTGATTCCTTCCGCTGTAAGTTCTTCAACTCTTTTGGCTCCTTCATCGTGATTGATACCGTTGATAACAACGGTAAAACCATCTTTACCTAATCTTTTTGCTACCGCAAGACCAATTCCAGCAGTGGCACCAGTTATAATAGCTACTTTTCCTGTGTTCATAATTTTTTGATTTTTTTCAAAACTAGTGGCGTGTAAACGCTATTTTTTTTAGTTTATAATTCCGTTAAAATAATATTTTTTTAAAAACAACTTCTCTAATATGCTTTCTGAGTTTTTGGTCTCAACGGTTCAATTTTCCCGCAAAGCAACCAAACACTTGCTATGGCTAATAAAGCAAGTCCTGCACCTATAATAAATGCTGGAGAATAATTGCCATCTGCTGTCAACCAAGGAACAAATCGAACCAATCCTGCTGCGCTAAATTTGGCAGCCATTCCAGCAATCCCTGCTAAAGTTCCAACCGTTTTTCCACCAAAAAAATCACTTGGTAACGTCTGTACATTTCCAATCGCAGTTTGAAAACCAAACAAGATGATAGCCATTAATAGTACGGCCGTTACAGGTAGACTAACTTCTCCAAATGGATTTAGATTTAATATATTTTGGACAATGGTTGGATCTGCCATCGCTAACAAACTTGGTAGCATAATTAAACAACCAAGGGTGATAACGAACTTCCGAGTCCGGTCTACGTTCCAACCTTTTTGCATCCGGTTTTGCGCCAACAATCCACCGTACCAAGCACCAAACATTGCACCGACATAAGGAACCCATCCATATAGACCAATTTCTTTTACATTCATGCCAAATACTTCATACAAATAAATCGGAATCCAAACTACAAACAACCACCAAATCGGATCAATTGCTGCAGAAGCAATAATGACGCCCCAACTTTGTTTGTGTTGTAATAGTTCTCCGGTAGAAGGATTGTAACCCTCGTCAAACTCACCATCACCATCTAGGTCTTGGTTTTTTTGACCAGTCAAGATATATTCCTTTTCTGACTCAGACAACCAAGGGTGCGTTTTTGGAGGCGATTTGACAATGACCATCCAAGGAATTAACCACAATAATCCTATTAACCCGACCACGACAAAGATCATTTGCCAGCTAAAATATATCGTTAAAAAAGCGATCAGCGGAATTGAAATGATTCCTCCGATGGCAGCACCGGAGTTGAATATTCCTTGGGCAAGCGCTCTTTCTTTGGTTGGAAACCATTCTGCATTTGCTTTGGCTGCTCCAGGCCAATTTCCTGCTTCCGCAACTCCTAAGATACCACGGAAAATACTGAAACTTAAAATGCCTTGTGCAAAAGCATGAAGTGCCGTGGCGATCGACCAAACGCCGATTGATAAAGCAAATCCTAAACGAGTACCAATCCAGTCAAATATTTTTCCGAATATAGCTTGTCCAAATGCATAAGCGAACATGAAAACTACAGATATTATAGCATAAATATCTTTTCGTTCTAATTCCGTCTTATCTGGATAGAGGTCTTTTGCAATGTCAGGCCAGAGGACCCCCATAGACTGGCGATCAATATAATTGATTACTGCTGCTAGTGCTACTAACCCAACGACCCACCAACGTAAACCTTTAGATTTCATAATGTGTTTGTTTCTTGTTTATGTAATGATGACTGTCTATAAAAAGTCTTCCCTTGCAGGACTAAATACGTCTACTAATTGTCCTGCTTTTGTACAGATACATCCGTGCATTACGAAGGGTAGTACGTAGAAGGAATCACCAGCCTTGATGGTTCTTACTTCATCACCAATCGTCATCTCAAATTCTCCGCTTTGGACATAGGTTACTTGAGAATGATGGTGATTGTGCATTTCTCCTACTCCGCCATCTTGAAAGTCAGCAACCACCATCATGATCTTATCATCGTAACCGTGAATTTTACGGCGCAATTTTGGGTTGACTGTTTCCCATTCCATTTCTTTGTCAAAGTGAAATCCTTTAGTTGGTTTAATTTCCATTGTATAACGTTTTTTAAAATTTATTTAATCATATACCCACCTTGCCATTCTAATAGTTTTTCTTCAATTTTTAATTGATGTTTGGCTTGGTCTGATGCGTCTTTATTTGAAATAGCTAAGGTCCAATTTTTTCCAGATTGATGTATAATTTTTACCACTGTATATTCTATTGAATCATGAATGACTTCTATTGATGTTATACTTGGAAAAGGACTTACCGGAGTTTCAGAAACTGGATCATAGCTTCCATGAGATTCCACTACGGAGGCGAAAACACTATTTCCTGCTTTTCTTCTTTGTATAAAAACTGGATCAGGACGTAAATTAAAACTTGGATCATTTGCTCCAGCTCTTCCTAAAATTAATTCATCATTTGGTAGGGCAGAAGTAGTCATGGTAAATACCTTTCCTCTTACTTGACCGCCACCATCGCCTTGATGTCCAAACCAAGTGATTTGATTGGTGGTACCGGTAGATTTTCCGCTGGCTTCCTTCCAAATATGCTGATACCCATGATCCGAACCAAGGGTAGTCATGTTATTGGTTTGAGCAGTATAATCAAAATTTGTTGAAATTAAATGACCATGATACCAGATGGGTAAATCATATTGATGCTCTTTTTCTGATGCTACTTTTAGCACATCAATTAATAATGGATTTCTTAGGTTTTCGTCTTTTAATAAAACGAAGGTTCGATGCATGGTTGCACCTTCATAAGCATATAATTCTTTTGCGCTGACTGCTTGCGCGTTTGGATTTTTTATATTGAAAAAATATTGATCCGGATGATTTGCTTCCGCTGCTTTGACCTTGCCATTATAATGAGACGTTTCATCAATGACTAATGTATTATGAGCGATGGTCTGTTTAGCAAAAGTCTTATTTTCTTTTAGGTACCGACCTCCACCTTTTTGATCAATATTTACCCATCGGGAGGCACCATAATCTTGGATTACTTCACCATCTTCATCATAAAGAGAGTAGGAGAGTTTATCAAAATGGCCATGTCCCATTCCATGAGCAGCGTACTTTGCAACGACACAAATTTCGTTTCCTTCTGAATTGTCAGCACGAATAATTCCTAACCCTCCATGCTTTCCTTCTGCTCCGTCACGATAAGCGATTGATTTATGTTTGAATGGTACGGTTAATCCTTTTTCGATATCAGCGGCAGTTTTATAACCAGCTACATCTAAAGTAACTTTTCCTTGTTTTTGAGCAATGGAAAGCAACATTGGATCACTTCCAAAATCTAAGTAGGCAATATCTACCGCTGCGATTACTTCTCGAGAATTCCAAGACATTCCTTTTTGAGAATCATTGATGGGAAAGAATTTTCCTTGCGCGTCTGTCTCGTATAAAAGCGAGTAAATAGATTTTTCCAAAATTTTATCTCGGTAATTATAAATGTCTAAATCTGGACGATTGTTGGCCAAGGATTTTGCAAAAAGTAGAAACGGAGTCATCGCATATCGAAGGTAATAAGGTCCTTCGGTAAAATGTCCATCCGGTGAAAAAGAAAAATCTAGTTGTGCAAAAAAGCCTGCTTTATTTTGTCCATCTACTTTTATAAAACCACCATCATTGTCAACCATGGAATTATCTAATCCATCATTTTTTAAACCATATAAAGCTCTTTGGATTAAGACCTCATCATTCATAACCAAACCGATCATTCCAACCGCAGCGTTGCCCCAAGTACTATGGTTGTGTACACGATTATAGAATTTTGGGTTGTCTGTAGAAATCCATTCGGCCAAAGGACGAAATAGGTCTTTCTCTACTAAGTCCCTTTCTTTTTTTGGCATAAAATCATAAACAGCATCATAGGCTTGACTTACGTAAACCAACCAGTTGGCATCGTTTAAACATTGCCAAAAAATCTTTCCAGTGGCATAGCTTCGATCGGTTGGATGTTTAGGAAGGGTAGGGAACATTTTTGCATAAGCCAATAAATTTTGACGAATGTATTCCGCGTATTTTTCTTCTCCAGTGATTTGATAAAGATTACCTGCCTTTTGTAAAATAAACCAATTCTTTTTATGACGTTCGTGGGTATAACCACCCGCCATGTCTTTTGGAATCGGAACCTTTACGCCAATTTCTATTTCTGCATCCACCTCGGCTTTCGTGGTTGCTACTATATTGTCAAACATAGGTACTTTGCCTAAATTTGAACGAATTTCTTTTACCCCTTCTTTTGTTAAAATCAAATTAGGATGAGAGATTTGAGCAAAGGAGTTTAATCCTGTTCCAAGGAACAAGAAAAATAGGACTAGAAGAAATATATACTTATTCAAAATTATTTTTTTATAAACTTTCTGCAATTGCAACTACGCCATTATAAGAAATGATGCAAGCAAAAATAAAAGACAAAACAATACCAGTATTCAACAGTAAACCAGCTTTGTGTTCTTTCATAATATCTTTTCGGTTAACTAAAACAAAAATGCCTAAAATCACAAGTGGCAAAACAAAAACATTAAAAACCTGTGTCATGATTTGCGCTTTAATTGGATTGGCTCCTAAAATGGGAACACTCAGTCCGATAATGCAAGCAATAGCGGTTAGTATTTTAAATCGTTTAGATTTCATGTCTAGTTTTCCATTTTGATAATCTGCAATTAAGAGCGGAGAGATCATCAAGATTGGAAAGATAGAAGACAATCCAGCTGATAAGGTTCCTAAAAAGAAAATAGCAATCGCAAACTTTCCTGCAATAGGTTCAAGCGCAGTAACAATATCCAATACTTTGGTTACTACTTTACCTTCTTCATAAAAAGCACCCATGGAAACCGCCATGATCGAAGCACTGATTATAAAAATCAAAATAGCTGCCCATTTGGCATCCTTTTGTTGGTCTTTCATATTTTCAATCGTCCAACCTTTTCCTTGTATAAAAAGAGGTCGAGAAAGAAAAGTTGCAGAGGCCATGGTCGTTCCTACAAAAGCAGCGACCAGCATTTTTCCACCTTCCACTTGCGGAATAGATGGAATCATTCCTTTAGCAATTTCGCTCGGATCTGGCAGAATAATAAATAGCGAAAGGAAAAAGGACAGTCCCATAAAGGAGACAAAAATTAATAATATTTTTTCAAAAAAGGAATAATTCCCATGCCAGAGTACGGTGTACATTATTCCTATAATGATCAAAGCAATAATCAGCACTGCCGAATATTGATACCCCTCCAAAGATGGAATAAAAAGTACCAATGTTTCAAAGATGGCATTGGCCGAAATGCCCAAAATTCCTATCAATGAATTCCATTGTCCGAAAGTGATACCGATGATGATGAGGATAGAAATAATATTTCCAAACATCACATGCTTCCTAAAACCAAATAATGCCGTCTCTCCGGTAACCAAGGCATATCTTCCATAAGCTTCCATTAAAACCCAAGAAAACAAACAACTTAAAAATAGTACCCATAATAATTGCATTCCATATTGGCTTCCTGCTACTACCATAGAGGTCACGCTTCCCGTGCCGATGGTATATCCAATAGCAAAAATTCCTGGACCAATGGCCAGCATCAATAGGTAGAGTTTTCTAAGTATATTATTTTGTTCTTTCATTATCGAGTTAAAGAAAAATATGCAGGTTTCTATTTTTCTAAACAGAAACCTGCGATATTAAAACTGTATGAAATTTTTTAACAATAAGATTAATTATTTATTCAATGATAACATTATCAAGGAATACTTCATGGTCTCCATCAATTGCATCTAGAGATCTAACATAAATAACGATCTCATTAGAGGAGGCGGTAAAGGTCATGGTGTTGGTTACAAAGGCATCAAAGTCATTTGTAATTTCCATATACCCATCAATAGCAGGATCAGAGGTAGAAGCATCAATACCTACTTCGGTAGTGATTTCTTCATTCAAAATAAATACTTCTGTATTTACACCCATTGCTTCAGAGCGGGTATCAATAGAGAAAGTATACTCCGTACCTTGTTCCACTCGAACCACTTGATACAAGCGACGACAAGGATCACTGAATTTTCCTCCTCTTGTTCCGTTATTTCCACCGCTAGTAGAACCAGGCTGTTCATTACTACAATAAGTTGCGTCGATATAGGCATTCAAATCTGTGTTATACCAAAGTGCTCTGTAAGGGCTTTCAATTTCATTTCCGTTATTGTCTACAACCGTGCTATTTGGTGTCATATCCCAAGCATCAGCATTGTCTCCCGTAACGTTGGTATATTCATCAAAAGTACCATTCAAAACTTGTAAGATAAATCCTTCTGCAATGATGACCATTTCTGTGGCTTCACTAGTATTGTCTGTGATACTGTAAGCGGTTAAGGTTACTGTATAAATGCCATCTTCTGCATAGGTATGCGTAGGATTCATTCCAGTGAATTGAAATCCATCACCGAATTCCCATAATAACATTACTGCTCCTTCAGAAGCATCTGTAAAGTTAATGGTTTTATAGTCTGCAGGATCGGCAACATATTCGAAGTCAGCCGTTACAGGAGCCAAAATGTTTATCCCTCTAGTGAGGTCGCCAGTCAAGTTGGTTGGTCCAGTTACAGAAAGTTTAACTTCGTAAGCATCAGGCGTTGCGTAAACATGGGTTGGAGATTCTTCTGTAGAAGTATTTCCATCACCAAAGTCCCATAGGTAAGTTGTCCCACCCGTAGAGGTATTGGTAAAAGTATACTCTAGGAAGTTGGTTTCACTTTGCAGGATATCAAATCCTACGGAAGGAGGAACTGCACCAGGAAGTCCAACTTCAATAGAAAAGTTATCCAATCGAGCTTCTACCGGACCATTAAAGAAATAAATTGCTACAGTCTCATTGTCGCCAGAGTTAAAAGATAATTGCTGTTCTAAATAAATGGTTGGATCCGTATCATCGTTTACGGTAACAGAGGCGATGGTTGCTGCTGCTGCATCTGCTCTGCTGGTAATTGTCCCTCCATTATCAGTTACCCCAAGAATAGACACAGTAACAAAAGGATCAGCTGAACCAGTTAACATGGTATACCAAAATGTAAGGTCATAATTTGTTTCCCGTTCTACGGTAATTTCTTGGTATCCAATACGATCTTGTGAAGCAGGCAACTTAGCACCTTGATCACCAAAAGTTACTGGGCTACTCGTAATTTGAATAACCCCACCTATGTCATTATTTCTCCAAGAATCTCTACCATCACCAGAGCCATCGGGTAGGGTGTTGTCCTCAAACCCAGCTTCTTGAATGATTGGCTGGAAAGGCCCTTCTACTACGATTACGTCGATGGTTACTTCGCCCGTTTCACCATTTCCATCACTAGCAACCAGCTTTACGGGGTAGGTACCTTCATCAGGAAATGTAAAAAGAGGATCTTCTTCGGTTGAAGTATTTCCACTTCCGAAATCCCATTCAAACTTGATCGCTTCAAACGATAAGTTTGTGAATTTGATGGTTTTAAAATCATCAGAAGTAGAGGCATAAGAAAAGTTTGCCGTAGGAAACTCATTGTCTATTTTTGAGCCAGACTCTGGCAAATCAAACTCGAACTGTTTTTCACAACCAACAAAAAAGATGGTTGCCAACACGAGCAGGCACAGAAGCGTTGTGCGTTGGAATTTATTTAATAAATTTTTCATTATATTATTTTAATTTTTTTTAATTGTAACCAGGATTCTGCGTTAGAAGTCCATCACTTAGATTAATTTCTCTATTAGGAATCGGTAATAATAACTTTCTAGCATTGTACTCACTGTATCCCATCTCAGCAGCATGTGCACTAAGTACTTCATCTGCTACGCCAAATCTCTGTAAATCAAAAAATCGTTGATTTTCGAAAGCCAATTCTACCCGTCTTTCATCAAGAAGATCTTGCTTAGAAATGGAAGTAGGTCGATCAGCTACGGGATCAAATCCAGCTCTTGCTCGAACCTTCATGTAAGAATCAATGGCAGCAGTATTGGCAGTTTGACCTCCACCAGCTAAAACAGCTTCTGCATGCATTAATAACACATCAGCATACCGTAAAACAATAAAGTCATTACCTGCTTGTTGAGGAGTTGCACCATAGGTTGGAGGACTGATAGATAAGTCCGTTCCTTCTGGTAAGAATTTAGCTATTTCAGTAAAACGTGGTAAAGTGATAAAGGAAGTCGAATTTCTATTTCCTCCACGAGCATTAAATGCTGCTACTAGATTATCATTAAGAATGTTTAGACCATCTTGACGTCCTTGTCTGTAAGTTGCCGTAAATTCAGCAGAGTATCCTTGACTTTCAAAGACGACTCCTGCGCTGAATGGCACAACAAACATGACCTCATCATTCATTTCAGTATAAAATACATCATGAAAATCAGCTTCTAAAGCGAAAGCTTCACTAGCAATGATATCTTCACATAACTGTTGAGCCGCTGAATAATTTCGACCCCCTTCTGTTAAATAGACCTTAGCCAATAAACCTTGAGCAGCACCTTTAGAAGCTCTTGCTTTGAACGAATTGTCTAAATTATCAATCGCTTCTTGAAGATCCGCAATAATTTGTTCATAAATACTAGCGGATGCTACTCTTGTAAAAAGTAATTCATTATCAGCAGGTGCCGCTACTGTTGTTAACAATGGCACATCTCCATAAAGTCTTACTAAATTAAAATAAGCATAAGCTCTTAAAAATTTCGCTTCGGCTGCATAAGTGGCTCTGTTTCTTTCATCCGCTACTTCAATATAATTTAGAATATTATTAACTCTAAAAATAATTTCATACATAGATTGGTAATAATCTTCAGATTGCACATTATCTGGATCAGTTCGGTATCGGTGAAAGTCCGCTCGTGAACCTTCTAGGGTAGCAGTACGGGTGTTATCACTACGCAACTCTGTTACCATAAATTCAAACTGTACTCCTCGGTTAGCCCGAGCTGAATTAGTCTGAGCCGAAACACTAGTTCCTTGCAAAGCATCATAGATTCCAATAATTCCTGCTAGTACATCCGCATCAGAGGCAAAAAATGCATCTAAAACAATGGCAGAATCCGGCAATGGATTTAAAAACTCATCATCACAGGAGTGGAAAAGAAGTCCTATAACAACGAGAACTATATATTTTGTATATTTCATTTTATTAATTTTATTAGATTAAAATTTAACATTTAAACCAATGGTTACAGTTCTAAATAAAGGCGTTCCAGCTCTTTGTGCTCCATACGAGGTTGGTGTGTTATTGGAATCAATGTACTCAGGGTTAAAGCCATTATAAGCATCAGAAGTTTTGTAAATCAAATTCTGACCAGTTGCATAAATTCTTAGGTCGCTTAAACCAAATCGAGAAAGTTTATCATTGAAATTATATCCAATGTTTACGTTTCGTAAAGAGAAATAACCAGCATTCTGAATGATATCGTTGGTCAGTACTCTTTCTTGTAAGAAACTAGGGTGGGAGATAATTCCATCATCTACTACTTTTTGAATATCAGTTGTACTTCCTTGCCAGTGTGTTCCAAAATATTGATCTCCAACATTTTTGACTTGTGCACCTTGGCTTCCTTGAATCATAACAGATAAATCAAAGTTTCCAAAAACGAAATCGTTCGTCAAACTCCAAACGATGTCTGCATAAGGATCACCAAGGATCGTCTTGTCTGCATCGGTAATAATACCGTCACCATTTAAATCCTTTACGATTACATCTTCTGAAATGCCATTAATTGGAATGTAAGGAGAGTCATAATATTGGGTCGCTAATTCATCATCTACCACATATCCGTAGAAGGAAGAAATCGGGTTGCCAACTGAATTAATCCATTGAGAATTTCTATTAAAGCCATCTTCAGTCAATTGTCCATCAGATTCACCGAAGCTGATTAATTCGTTTTTATTGGTAGAAGCAATAAGCGTTGTGCTCCAACTGAATTTCTTGCTAGCAAGGTTTCTAGTTCTTAATTCAAGTTCAAAACCACTGTTTTGAACTTCTCCTAAATTAACAATACCTGTGCTAAAACCAGTACCGTAAGAAACTGGATTGTTTAATAATAAATTGCTACTGGTTCTAACATAATAATCAATAGAACCGGTAACTCTGTTGCTAAGGAATCCGAAATCAATTCCAGGGTTAAATTCTACAGAACTTTCCCATTGTAGATCAGGATTAGCAATAATAGAAGCAATAACACCTTGCGTTACACCGCCATCAACGGCAGCATTAACGTTGGCAAGTAAAGCTAAATATGCGTAAGTATCTTGTACATCATTTCCTACATCGAAGTTTTCATTTCCGGTAAGACCATAACTAACTCTGAATTTCAATCTAGATAAGGCATCACCATTGCTTAAGAATTTTTCGTTGTGTGCATTCCAACCAACAGAAACGGCAGGGAAGGTTCCCCATTTAGAATTAGCTCCAAAAACAGAACTTGCATCTCGTCTAAACGAAGCATTTACTAAGTATCTATTGTCGTAAGCGTAATTAAGTCTGGTGAAATAGCCAACCTTATTTCTTTCTGCATTCAATTCAATAGGTTGAGCAATGATGGTTGCACCTCCTAAGTTTTTAATTAAATCATTGGTAAATCCAGTACCAATAATTTGGCTATCCTCAGATCTTCTCTTTTGAATCGTTAAACCACCTAATAATCCAATTTCATGGTTACCAAAATCTCTGTTATACATTAAAGTGTTATCGGAAATTAATCTACTACGAACTCGATTTTGTAGATTATAGGCGGATCTACTAGCTCCATTTGTATGATGCAAAACACCATCATATCTTGTTCTCTTACGATTTTCAATCGTCCAACCAAGGGAAGTTTTTGCGGTCAATCCTTTGGCTAGTTTATAACTTAAATAAGTAGAACTTAAGATCTTTGTTTTATATTCATAATGCTCTCTTTCCACGTATTGTGCATAAGGATTTGCATCACCTGAAGTACGAGGTCTACTTGCACCAAATTCATCGGTCGTATCGATATCAATAGGTTTTAAGTGATCTTCTCGGAAATAGTCTCCAACTTTTACATTTGGATAGTAGTTATTACCTTCAGGATCATCTTGATTCACGTACTTTTCAAGAGTTGCTTCCGTATGGTAAATAGGTAACCAAGGAGACTGTCTGATTGGATTATGAATAGAGGTAGGTAATCTTCGTCTTTTTGAATAAGAAGGAGTAACACTTACGCCAAACTTTAGTCTATCTGACATTTGTGTGCTCATCTTCAATTTACCAGAATATAATCTGTAATTATCCGTGATCACTACTCCTTCATCGCCAACCGTTCTTAAGGAAGCACTAAATTTTGTTTTATCACTTCCACCTCTAGCAGAGAAAGAGTGACTAGAAAGCGTACCACCATCGAAGAATACATCTTGCCAATCTCGATCAATTCCAGTATCCGCTACTAATTGTTGAGCATATTTAGTATTGTTGGTGAGTGTTCCGCTTTGTTCTAATTCGAATGCTGCCCATTCTGCCACACTCTTTCTATAATTATCACTTCCAAAGGCTTCTTTTCTACCAATGAAAGTTTCGTAGCTAAATTTAGTCTTTCCTGATTTACCACTTTTTGTCGTAATCAAGATAACACCATTAGATCCTTCACTACCATAAATCGCAGCAGAAGCAGCATCTTTTAAAATCTCAAAGGATTCTACATCATTCATATCTAGATTACCTAAAAAATCTGGATCAACTACCACTCCATCAACTACTACGGCTGGACCGGTGGCTGCGGTAATAGATCCAAATCCTCTAATGGTAATGGTAGGTGCAGCACCAGCCTCCGCTGAAGTTGCTTGAACATTTACACCTGATACTTGACCAATTAATGCATCATCAACTCTTGAAACTGCAATCTGATCTAATTTTTTATTTTCAACTTTAGAAACAGAACCAGTCAGGTGAGATTTTTTCTGGGTACCATATCCAACAACCACTACCTCATCCAGTAACTCGGCATCAGATCGTAGAATAATATTATAAGTAGCATCCGTTCCAACTGTTATTTCTTGAGGCTTGAATCCAGTGTATGAAAACACTAAAACTTCTCCAGGATTCGCTTCGATGCTGTATTCTCCGTTAATATCTGTCGCGCTTCCTCTCGTAGTTCCTTTGACGAGTACGGTAACTCCAATCAATCCTTGTCCGTCTTCACTAGAGATAACGGTTCCTGTAATTTTAGCGTCTAGCTCCCAAGAAGTAGAGGCTTCTAAAGTAGTACTAGTCCCTCCAGCTATGGCGGAATAGCTAAACAATATCACCACTAACGGAATCATTAGGTTGGAGACATTGAATAGATTTGTTAACTTCTTAATCATAATTTAATTTTTAAGTTTGGTTTACATTATACAACTCCTTTGGAGTAAGTTACTATTGATATGGTATGGTTAGTTTTAAAATAGAACGGTCTTAGATACAAATTCCTAATAAGACCTCAACCAAAGAATACATGGGGTAATTTATGCTTAAGGTAGAACCTAAAGAATATTGTTGAGTAGTAAATAGTTAGATATTCTGAGGATTTAAGCTAAGTACTCGGGTAACAAAACTTAGCTTTTACGAAAAGCTGGCGACTAATTAGTCACCATTCTTTTAGCTGGAATTTTTCATTTTTTTTCTGATTGATAGGTTAGGTGAATATTGTGAATATTTGAGAATGATTTTTATTAATCTGTATTCATAGACTGACCAAATTCAACGACATCTCTTAAATGCTTTTCCATCGCTTTACTTGCTTCCTCTCGATTTCCTTCAATTATGTGTTGAAAAATTGCATTATGTTCTTTAAATACTTTATTGTTGGCTTGTTCATCACAGACTCGGTATTGAATAAAGCTATTAACGATATCAGGGGTAATAATCAACATGAGAGATTTTAAAACAGCATTTTTACTGGCTTCCGCAATTTTTAGGTGGAACATAAGATCCTCCTCAACTGCTGATCCTCCTTTTCTTACCTGATCTTCATAAGCGATTAAGGCTTTTTTTATTTCAATAATGTCCTCAGAGGTTCTTCTTTCAGCGGCTAATTTAGCACCATGTGTTTCAAGAATTACTCGTGTTTCGACCAAAGAAGAGAAATCCGTTTTTTCTAATTTTAAAACATCCGTAATCAAGCCTTCTAAAGCAGTAATTCCCATTCCAGAGACCACTGTACCACTTTGAGGAAGCGTTTTTAAAATGCCATAAAACTCTAACTTTCGAATCGCATCTCTGACATGCGTACGGCTTACACCCAATCGTAGGGCCAGCTTGCGTTCAGGTGGCAATCGATCTCCAGCATTTAACTGTCCAGAAGTGATAAGATTTCGAATCTGCCGAATTATCTTATCCACGGGCGTTTCTACGCTGATTTCGTTGAAATTTTCAAGCATCTCTAATAATATATGTTTTCTGTGTAAAAAGGCCAACCAAGATTGGTTGACCAAGAAATTGGTTGACCAAATGTATGGATTTAATTCGGATTAGAAAATATTTTTAATAAGAAATTCAACTTATTCTCTTTTTTTTGGCTCTAGGAAGCTTTTAGTCTAATAAATTTTGTCAAAATGCGTTTGATTTACGATTAAATTGGTTAACCAAAAAGTCATTCCTATTTATTCTTAGGAAGGTCTAGGGTAATTAAATTGGTGATTCTACCATTTTAACCTATATTTGACCCGCTAATATTGGTTAACCAATTTAATAATTCACAATGATTAAGAATTTCCTTTTTTTAATAATTCCTCTTTTTTTTATCGGTTGTAAGGGGTCTTCGACCAGTATTGGTGGCAGAAAAGTCGCAAATTCAGATGAACTAAAGTCTGCGCTTAGCGAAGCAAAGCCGGGTGACCATATCATCATGGCCAATGGGGTGTGGAAAGATCTAGCGCTCAACTTTGTTGGAATGGGTGAACCAGATAATCCAATTACCTTAAAAGCAGAAACACCGGGAGAAGTCTTTCTGGAAGGAAAATCTTACCTAAAATTTGCTGGAGAGTACCTATCAGTGGATGGTTTGTATTTTAGAAATGGGTATACGCCAACAAATTCGGTCATTACATTTAGAATTAATAAAGATTCTTTAGCACATCATTGTACGGTATCGAATACAGTGATTGAAGACTTTAATCAACCGCAACGGGATACCAAAGATCATTGGGTGGAATTTTGGGGAAGACATAATGCTTTAGAAAATTGCTATCTAGCTGGTAAATCCAATCAAGGTCCAACGCTTCGTGTGGATATCAAAGGAAACGAAAGTATCAATAATTATCATCAGATCGTTCGCAACCATTTCGGAGCGCGACCTAGAAAAGGCGGACCACGAGGAGAAACGATTCAAATCGGAGACAGCTACACGTCTATCTCTCCAAGTTATACCAATGTTTCGGATAATCTATTCGAAAAATGCAATGGCGAAGTGGAAGTGATTTCTAGTAAGACGAATTTTAATGAATTTAGAAACAATGTTTTTTATAAATCTGAAGGTTCATTGGTTACCCGACATGGAAACTATTGTACGGTAGACGGTAATTATTTTATTGGAGATGGAAATGAAAATGTCGGAGGTATCCGCTTAATTGGTACAGGGCATTGGGTCACCAATAACTATTTTTATAATCTAAAAGGAGAAGCATTTAGAAGTCCTTTGGCGGTGATGAATGGTATTCCTAAATCACCATTGAATCGATATATTCAAGTAACGGATGTTGTGGTGGCTTATAATTCATGGATTAATTGTAAATCGCCTTTGCAGTTTGGTATTGGGAATAATATTAACCAAGCAGAAGTACTACCTCCTTCTGAAATTCGTTCTGCTAAACCGATCAGAACAACGGTAGCAAATAATATTGTTTACAACGAAACGGGAGATCCTAAACCATTAGTGGCTCATGATAAAATCGACGGAATTGATTTCCAAAATAATTTTATTAATAATCAAAATACTTCTTTTGAAAAAGTAGAAGGAATCAATGCCAGCTCGTTTTCTTTAAATAAAGTGACGGATGAAATCTTTGTTACACAAGGATTGCCAGACGAAGAACCTTTTGTTGGATTTGATTTTCAAAAAATTGAAAAAGACTTGTTTGGGAATCTTCGAAAAGATAAAAACGGTGTAGGCGCTACGCTTGGAACCAGCGCCAGCGACCCTGGAATTTTAGACAAATCTAAATATGGACCTGCTTGGTTTTCTGATGAAAAGCCTGCATATGATCCTGTGACACACCCAGTTACTAGTGCTGAAGAATTATCCGAAAAACTTGTTGCTGCAAAGTCAGGTGACATCATTGAATTGGCCTCAGGAGATTATGCAGTTGGAAACTCCTTAGTTATCAACAAACCAATTACCATTCGATCAAAAGACGGTGAAAATAAATCTAGTATTAATTATACAGGAAAAGAAAATACCCCGTTATTTGAAATGCATCCAAAAGGAGAAGTGGTGATTCAAGGCTTAAAACTTTCTGCTGCAAATCAACAATATGGCTTTGCTAGTTTAAAAAAGAACATGTCGAGTCTTTATAATGTAACTGTAATGGATTCTGAAATTAGCAACTTCAATTATGTCTTAAAAGCTTATAAACAAAGTTTCTCTGATGAAATTCTTTTTAAGAATACCAGTATTAAAAATTGCCAAAATGGAATTGAATTATCTGAAGAAACGAATGATAAAGGAGATTATAATGTTGAATTTCTAACCATTGATAATTGTCAATTTGAAAATGTAAAATCAAATGTAATTGATTATTATAGAGGAGGATATGATGAGTCTACGATTGGTGGAAATCTAAAAATTCAGAACAGTAGTTTTACCAAATGTGGAAGTCAAGAGTCCAACGGAATTTTGTTAAATACCAGAGGAATTATCAATGTGGATATTTCAAATAATACCTTTTCCAATAATCAGGTGAAATTAGTTGCGCTGCTTTGGGGAGCAAAAAATAATAGTCACTCGGATAACAAGATTTCTAATTCTGGAAAGATCGTTGTGCAAGAGAATTTGAAATTGAAGTTGATGTATTAGGAGATATGCGTTTTTGTAAAGATGATTCATGAATCATCTCCACATCATCTTTACGTGAATCATCTCTATCTACAAAAAAAATACGCACGATTGGAATTATTTTCCAAATTCCAACGTTTTAAAGGTATGAACACTAAACCAAGTCACACCCGAATCAGCAAATTTCTAAGCCTGGTTCTCCGGCATCGCCCCGAAAAAATAGGCCTAAAATTAGACCCACAAGGCTGGGCTGAAGTCAATTCGCTCATCGAAAAACTCAATGCCCACGGCCTGATGGTCACTCGAAAAATCCTAGAAGAAGTCGTTGCTACCAACCCCAAAAAGCGTTTCGCACTCAACGACGATCAGACAAAAATTAGAGCCAATCAAGGACATTCCATTCAAATAGATCATGGCTTTAAACCCATCGAACCTCCAGAAATTCTCTATCACGGAACCGCCCAAAGATTTCTAGAAAGCATCCTTGCCACCGGTATCCAAAAACGCAACCGACATCATGTACATCTGAGCGCAGACTTAGACACTGCCACGAATGTAGGTCAGCGTCACGGGAAGGTGGTCATCCTGCACGTACGTGCCTTAGAGATGCACAAAGCAGGAGCTGAATTTTATCTTTCTGAAAATGGCGTTTGGTTGACGGATGAGGTGAAGGTGGAGTATATTGATTATTAGGCATTTCTAATAAAGCAAGAATAGCAGAAGGAAATTGAACCTATTTTTCTTTCTGGTGTAAACCCCAAAAAGCAAGTTATGAAAAACCTCCTAATCCTCCTACTTTCCCTTTTGATCATTTCCTGCGGCACAGAAACACAAAAAGAATCCGCTCAAATACCCACTCAAGTTTCATCCGAAAATATTCCAATACCTAATAAGTTTAACCAAGATTCCATCATCAAAGAACATCTAAAAAATGGTGCTTGGACCAAAGGTTTATTTTCCAAAGAATGGCAAACCGAAATCGATAAAGGATTGGCAAAAGATTCTACCATTGCCTATCTCTGGCAACAAAAATCTATGCCGTTATATAAACAAGGAAAGTACGAGTTGGGTAAGAAATATATCGACCAAGCCGTAAAATACAATCGAACCGAATGGCAAGAGTACCGCGCTTTTATGAGCTGCATTTTTGCCAAAAGATATGAAGAAGCCATTGCTGATTTTGAAGACTGTATTCGTCGAAAAGGGAATAGTTATGTCATGGATCATTCCTATAATTTTTATATTGCCCTCAGTAAAATTCAACTCAATCAATACGAAGAAGCGGAAGTATTATTGACAAAAGAGGTGGCCCAACAAGCCAAAGCCCAAGGAGAAGATTGGGTACATTATCTAGATCTTTTTTATCTTGGAATCGCAAAATACGAACAAGGAAAATACGAAGCAGCCATCGAAACTTTTGATCGTGCGCTAAATTTATATCCTGAATTTTCTGAAGTTTTATATTATAAAGGAAATTGCCTTGGAAGGTTAGGAGATAAAGAAGCCGCCGCGGAATTAACCGCACTCGCCAAAGAAAATGGAAAAAAAGGAAATAGCATCCAAGAAGATAATGCGATTTATGAACGATATCCCTATCAGATGCGCTGGGAATTGTGGTAATAGTAAACCAGACTTACTAGATAAAAGAAAACATAAAAACCACTTGATCTCGTAGGGCTCAATCTAAAAAAAACAAGATAACATGCATCTAACACCGCTTATAAAAGCCTCTATCGACAAAAGCGTCCTCTGTTGGCTTGCAACCTCCTCTAAAGATAATATTCCAAATGTATCTCCAAAGGAGATTTTTCAATATTACCAATCCGATAAAATCATTATTGCCAATATTGCCTCACCACAGACGGTGAAAAATATCAAAGCGAACAAAAAGGTCTGTATAAGTTTTATAGATATTCTAGTGCAAAAAGGATTTCAGATAAAAGGAACGGCGGAGATAATTGAAGATACGCATCCTGAGTTTGCAGAGATGGAAAAGGTATTGTTGGAAATGACAGGAGGGAATTTCCCGTTTAAGACGATTACAGAAATTACCATAGAAAAAGTAAAACCAATCCTTGCACCACGCTATCTACTTTATCCTGAAACGACCGAAGCAGACCAAGTTAAAAGTGCAAAGAAAACTTATGGATTGTAGAAAAGAATTTCTTTTTAATAATTTTTCTGTGAAAAAAAGAACAATCTTGTTTTGAGTTTGTCCTATGATTGTGTTTCAAATAAATAATACAAAGGTGCGCCAGACGGAGAGGTCTTAATAGGTCAATATTTTCCCTTAGTAGGTAGATTTATGTACATTGCTATCCACGAATGAGAAAAAAACAGATAAATATTCCTTTTAAACAATCAGCGACTTTGGCGCTTTGGAAAGTTGATGCCGAGACTAGTGTAGAGGGAACGCATGTGTTCCTCACACATGGAACTTTTTCCAACAGAAAAGTATGTTTAGGGATTACGGAGTTTTTAGTAGAAAATGGATTTACCTGTTGGATTTTAGAATGGCGAAATCATGGCGCAAGTTCCACTTTAGACGAACCTTATAACTTTGAAAAGATTGGAAAGGAAGATATCAAAGCTGCTTTTGAGTATTTATTTGATCATGAAAAATTGGAAGAAATTGATTGTGTAACACATAGCGGCGGTGCTATTAGTTTGACCATCAACTTAATCGAGTATCCTCAATATATTTCTAAAATAAAAAAGATGGTCTTCTTTGCTGGCCAATCTTCTGGTGCAGCTCATACGATTGGAAATAGACTTAAAATTCTAACTGGAAAATATATAAGTAAGGCGTTAGGTCAAATACCTGCCAAGTCATTAGGCCGACCGCACAACGAAAATTATTCTTTTATGAAACAATGGTTTGACTGGAATCTAACCAACACGTTTTCCAGTGATACTGGTAGGGATTACCGTTTAGAAATGTCAAAAATAGCAATCCCAATATTGGCGATAGGAGGGAGCGGAGATAATTTTATAGCACCGGTTGTTGGATGTAAAGCATTTCTGGATGGATTTAAAAATCCTAAAAATAAATTTCTTACTTGCGGTAAAGCAACGGGTTATTCAGAAGATTATAATCATAGCCGCTTGATTTATTCTCGGAATGCAGCGCGGGAAATTTATCCCGAGGTGTTGGGGTGGTTGGAGTAGGAATCCATAAGGTAAGATGTGTTTTTGTAAAAAAATAACAAATTTAGCACCTTATGTAGGAATTATTGCGTTATAGTTGTATATTTATGACAGAAAATGCCAAAAAAAATCAATTATGCTTTTAGAATTTGCTATTCAAAATTTCAAATCTTTTAGGGATTTACAAATTTTTTCATTAGAGGCTTCTAAGGAAAAAGAAACTAATGATAATGTTTTAAGAGTGGTTAAGACAGAAGGAAATTATCGAGTCTTAAAGACAAAGGCAATTTATGGAGCTAATGCTTCTGGAAAATCTAATTTAATTCTTGGCCTTGTTACAATGTGGAAGATAATAGATAATTTAAGAGATGAAGATGTATTTCAAAAATTTGTTTCACCGTATAGAATGGATGAAAAATTAAGAGATCAGCCTTCCTATTTTCAAATAATTTTTACTCACGAAGGGCGTAAATATAGGTATGGCTTTGAGGTTGATAAAGAAAAGATTCATAGGGAATGGCTTTATTTAAAACGAGAAAAGGAAGTCCTATTATTTGAGCGTGAGGGAATAACTGAATTTGAATTTAATGAAACTTCGTTTAAAGAAGGAAAAACAATTAAGCAAGGAGTAAAAATGTTTACTGAAAAAACCTTGGTAATATCTGTTTTAGACCAATTAAGTGAACCTATTTCTTCTATAGTAAAAGAGTGCTTAAATAATAAAATTATTATAAGTCCGAACTTACCTAGTCCAATAGATTTTTTTAACAGATGGTATATTCAAACAATGTATCAATTTGAGAATGATGAAGGTTTTCGGAATTGGACGGTTAGTTTACTTAAGGAGTTAGATGGAAGTATTAAGAGTTCAAGAATAGAAAAGGTTACTTTTCCAGATGGTGAGGTTGAAAAAATTCCAGTGGTAATTAGATCGATTGAGGATAAGGAAGTTTCCTTTCTATTGGCGAATGAAGAAGCTTCAGGGACAAAAAAAATGTTTGATTACTCAAATATAATTTACAGAAGTATAAAAGAAGGAAAGGCTCTAATAATAGATGAGATGGATGCTTTACTTCACCCAAAGTTAACTAGAAAAATAATTGAGTTATTTCAATCTCCTGATGCTCATATCGAGGCTCAATTGATTTTTGCAACGCATGATACTAATTTAATGGATAATAAGCTACTTAGAAGAGACCAAATTACATTTCTTGAAAAATCTAAGGAAGGAGCAAGTGAGATTTATGATTTATCAGATATTAAAAAAGTGAGAGCAAAGGATCTTTTTGAAAAAAATTATCTAAAAGGAAATTATGGTGCCTTACCGGTTTTAAATAATCTTGAAAAATTGTTACTTAATGAATAGAGGCAGCAAAAGACATAAAGGAGGGAAAAGAAAATCTATAAAAAGAGAACAGTATCCGTCCTTTCATCTTTTTTGTGAAGGTGAAAATACAGAACCATTATACTTCAACCAGTTTCCGATTTCAAATATTGCGCATTGTATGGGATATGGTGAAACAAAGAGTAAACTGGTAAAAACGGCTCTTAATTATAAAAGAGAAAATAGAATTACTAATAGATCAAATGATCAAATTTGGGTCGTTTTTGATTATGATTATGATGGAATGAAACAGCCAAAGCAAAAAGAGGATTTTAATAATGCTATAATTAAAGCTGAAAAAAATAACATTAAGTGGGCAGTATCAAATGATGCTTTTGAGTTGTGGTATTTACTACATTTTGAGAGTTGTAATGCTCAAGAGCTACGCAAGTGGTATAACAAGCGTATAGAGAAATATACTGGAGAAAGTTACGATAAAGATCGTAAGATTGCCATGAAAATGTATGATGTTTTATTATCAAGACAACCCGAAGCAATTCATAGAGCAATAAATTTAAAGAGTAAATATGATGATTCTGATAGGGCATTTGCGGATAAGAACCCTTTTACATCAGTGCATGAATTGGTAGTTGAGCTGAATCGTTATATTAAAAAGTAACCATGAAATACACCACCTCCATCCTCATCAACGCTCCGCTCCAAAAGGTCGTTGAACTATGGGAAAATCCAGCCCACTTCCACCAATGGCAAGACGGATTCGAAAGTATCACCCATCTCGAAGGTGTTCCCAATACAAAGGACGCCAAATCGAAAATTGTTCTAAATGACAAAATGAAAATCGAATTAATCGAGACCATTATTACCAATAATCTTCCTACTGAAAAGACCGCGCTCTACGAACATATCCACATGACCAATACTCAAACCTCTCGCTTCGAAACTGTCGGAAACAACCAAACTCGCTACATTTCTGAAGTCGAATATCTCAAATTCAATGGTTTTATGATCAAACTAATGGCCAAACTATTTCCTGGGAAATTCAAAGGGCAAAGCGAAAAGTGGATGCAGCAATTCAAAACCTTCGTTGAAAATAATCCCTAATTTTTCTGCTAATTCTACCTATTCATGTTTAATATTAAACCTTCACGAAGGAACAACCCAATTGCAAGTTGAGGTAAGTTATAACCATAAAAACAATTCAAAAAATTGAAATGTTGGTTTTTATTCTAATTAGATCAAAAAATATAATATTCAAAATTTTTAAAATATATAAAATTGATGGATTTTCTGATGCTGTATACGATTTTTTTATTAATATATTGATATTCAATGAGTTATATTTTTTTGAGGTAATAAGTTGTGTAGTATTGAAGTAGTATTTTTCTTTGCCTGCTGTACTCTTGAAGTATATAATAATTATTATATTTTAAAAACCTATCTTATATTTACACTTCCCAAGATCTGATCGATCATTTATGACAACTTGTCTTTTCATGGCATTCTTTAAAGTTCTCATAAATTTTCTAAACTCTATCACCGATTTTTTAAAGTTACCTAAATACTTCAGAAAACTGATTTATACATCAATTCAACCATGAATTGTATGTCTAACTTTTGGCTATGGCCTAAAGAATGGGCTACTGATGGTTTAAATCAAATTGTAGTTTCTCCGTTCAACTTTTTTGAACAGTACTTTAAATAAAATATTTTCTTAACCTAAATCAACAACGAATTATGAATAGATCTTTTCTACAAATCTTGCTCAGGAGTTCTCGAAATAGAGCCTCAATGAGTATTGCAAATAGAAGCAGTAAGTATCTGAAAGGATTACTAGTACTTGTTTGTTGCGCTTTGACGGCGTTTCCCGCTATGGCCCAACCAACAACCGCTGCCCCAACTCCAACGGTGGCTGCGGCAAATGTCATTTCCATGTTCAGTGATGCTTATACCGATGTACCAGTGGATACTTGGTTAACAGCATGGTCTGGAGCTGCTGGTGGTAATATCGTACCGATTGCTGGCAATGATACTAGACTATATACGAGTGTCGACTTCCTTGGAATCGAAACGGTAACTAATCCCATCGATGCTTCTGGAATGACCTTCTTTAATATTGATGTTTGGACCCCAGACATGACCACCTTTAGAGTGAAATTGGTAAACTTTGATGCCTCTGCTGGAAACTCAGAAGGAGAAATCGCTTTTACGCCAATCCAATCTGGATGGAATACTTTCCAAATCCCAATGGCAGACTTTTTTGATGGTGCGCTTACTACGGGATCTGCACTTACTAGTGCAACCAATATTTCTCAGTTAATCCTTTCAGGGTTACCTACAGGTGGTGGGATGATGTACATTGATAATGTATATTTTTCTGCTCCAGCTATCGATCCAAACGTACCTGCAGTAGCTGCACCAAATCCAACTTGTGATGCAGCTAACGTAATTTCTATGTTTAGTGGAGTATATACGGATGTACCAGTAGATACTTGGTTGACACCTTGGTCTGCTGCTTCAGGTGGTGGAATTGTACCAATTTCTGGAAATGATACTCGACTATATGAGAATGTTGATTTCCTTGGAATCGAAACTGTTGCCAATCAAATCGATGCATCTGGAATGATGTTTTTTAATATTGATGTTTGGACGCCAAATATGACCACCTTTAGAGTGAAGCTAGTAGATTTTGGTCCTGGTGGAAACTCAGAAGGAGAAATCGCCTTTACGCCCGTTCAAATGGGATGGAATACTTATTCTATTCCAATGGCAGACTTCTTCAATGCTTCCTTAACTACCGGACCTGCGCTTGGGAATTCTACCAATATTGCCCAATTAATTCTTTCTGGACAACCTATCGGAGGTGGAACCATGTACATTGATAATGTATATTTTTCTAATTGTCTGCCTACGGAACCAGTTGCTGCTGCTCCAACACCAACTTGTGATGCAGCTGATGTAATCTCTATGTTTAGTGATGCTTATACCGATGTACCAGTGGATACTTGGTTGACATTCTGGTCTGGTGCTGCTGGTGGTAATATTGTTCCAGTTGCTGGTAACGATACTAGATTATATACGGCGGTAGATTTCCTTGGAATCGAAACAGTGACTAACCCAATTGATGCATCAGGAATGATGTTCTTTAATATTGATGTTTGGACGCCAGACATGACCACCTTTAGAGTGAAGTTGGTAAACTTTGATGCCTCTGCTGGAAACTCAGAAGGTGAAATCGCTTTTACGCCAGTTCAGTCTGGATGGAATACCTTCCAGATTCCAATGGCAGACTTTTTTGATGCTTCTTTAACAACAGGTCCTGCTCTTACGAGTTCGACTAATATTTCACAGTTAATTCTTTCTGGACAACCAGTCGCAGCAGGAACCATGTACATTGATAATGTATATTATTCTAATTGTGCAGTACCAGTTCCAGTTACTTTCTGTGTAGATCTTAACTGTGTACCAAGTGGTGGCGCTGCTGCTGCAGTGGCTGGTTCCTTTAATGGATTTAACCCTGGTACTGACTTCCTTTCTGATGCTGATGGTGATGGTGTTTATTGCGGAACAGTAGACGTAGCACCTGGTGTGCAAACATTTAGATTCTTTACTGCTGGTGAGCAATTTGAAGACCTTTCTGGTATTGCTGGACAAGCTTGTGCTGCTGGTACAACTCCTGAATTGAGAGAAATTACCGTAGTATCAGGTGTTCCACAAACGGTTACCTATGCTTGGGAAAGTTGTGCAGCTGATTGTGCGGCTGCTCCTACGGCAGATATTACTTTCTGTGTAGACCTTAGTTGTGCTACAAGTAATGCTGCTGCTGCGGTTGCCGGTTCTTTTAATGGAGACAATCCTGGAACAAATTTTCTATTTGATGCTGATGGTGATGGTGTTTTTTGTGGGACTGTAGCAGTTCCTGAAGGAGATCATACTTTCCGTTTCTTCAATGCTGGAGATCAATTTGAAGATCTTTCTGCGATTGCAGGTGAAGCTTGTGTGACTGGAATGGCACCAAATGTAAGACGTGCTATTACAGTAGTTGCAGGAGTTGCTCAAACCGTAACTTATGGTTGGGAACTTTGTGATGCGGCTTGTCCACCACCACTTCCTGGTCCAGACTTTCCAATTATTTTTGATGATTGCGATGTTGTTGACCATGGATTATCTAATTTCGGAGGTATGAGTTCTGTATTAGCAGCGGATCCGTTGGATCCTACTAATAAAGTCGTTTGTGCAACCAAAGAAGTTGGAGCAACTTGTTTTGGTGGAACGACTATTAATGTTAATGGTTTACAGAATCCGATTCCTTTTGGACCCGGAAATACCGTAATAACAGTAGATGTTTTCTCTCCAAATGTAGGAACACCATTTTTATTGAAAATAGAAAGTACCACTGGAGGCCCATCAGCTGAGGTGCTGGTATTCTCAACGGTAGCAAATGCATGGGAGACTTTGTTCTTCAACTTTGCACTTGATCCAGCTTTTAGCTTATCAAATACTTACGATAGAGTTGTATTCTTCCCTGAGTTTACTTGTGGAAATACAGATGCTCCTGGTTCTGGAATTACTTATTATTTCGATAATATTATGATGTGTGTTGGTGCTCTTCCTGAAATCACTTGCCCTGCGGCAGTAACAATTTCTTGTGAAGCTTCAACTGATCCTGCGGATACAGGAATGGCGACTACCGTAGAAATTTGTGGTGCATTGCCTGCGATTACTTTTGCAGATGCTGACGACCAAACTACGACTGGATGTGGACAACATAGCTATACAATTACAAGAACTTGGACAGCAACTGATCTAGCTGGAAACTCTACTGCTTGTGAGCAAATTATCACCGTAGAAGATACAACGCCTCCAGTTCTTACGTGTCCTGCTGAAGCTAGCATAGAATGTGATGGTGATTCAACTCCAGCTGGAACTGGAATGGCTATAGCTACTGATAACTGTTCTTCTGGAACTGACCTTGTAGTTAGTTTTACGGATGCTTCTACGCAAGGAACAGATGGTTGTGCTCAATTTGAGTATGTGATTACTAGAACATGGACGGTGGTTGATGCTTGTGGTCTTACGGCTTCTTGTGATCAGGTTATCAACGTAGGTTCTACGACTCCTGCCACGGTTACTTGCCCTGACGATGAAATGTTATCTTGTAATCAAACACCACCTGCTTTCGGTGATACTCCTGAGGAATTCTTAGCTATTGGCGGAACACTTTCAGATAACTGTTCTTCTGATTTAGCGAATTTTACCATTTCACATTCTGATGATACAAGCGTTGGCTTCTTGGACTTCTGTCCTTCTGCTGCTGCTGCAGATCGTACGATTATTAGAACTTATACGATTACCAATGCTTGCGGAAACGTAACTACTTGTACGCAGAATTTTGTTTTTGGAACGAGCGATATAGGGCCAGTTATAACTTCTATTCCTTTGGATCAAACAGTAGATTGTGCAGT
>CALGJS010000006.1 GCA_937927835.1 uncultured Saprospiraceae bacterium
CGATGTAGAGGCTGTAGATGGATTAGCAAAATCCTACCGTGATCTTTCTCAGGAGATTGGAAAAGTCATCGTTGGACAGGAAGACGTTGTAAAAGCCGTCATTATTTCTCTTTTTAGTAATGGTCATAGTTTGTTGGTTGGTGTACCTGGTTTGGCGAAGACGCTACTTGTAAGTACAATTGCCAAAGTACTCGATCTGGAATTTAAGCGTATTCAGTTTACGCCAGATTTAATGCCCTCTGATATTACTGGTTCGGAAATATTGGGTGAAAACAGACAATTCAAATTTACCAAAGGACCTATCTTTTCCAATATCGTATTAGCAGATGAGATCAACCGTACGCCGCCTAAGACACAAGCGGCATTACTGGAAGCGATGCAAGAACGCTCTGTAACCGTAAGTGGTGAACGTCATCTATTACCTTCTCCATTTTTTGTATTAGCAACGCAAAACCCAATTGAGCAAGAAGGAACGTATCCTTTACCAGAGGCACAGTTAGACCGTTTTATGTTTAACATCTCGCTTGACTATCCTTCTTATGAAGAAGAAATCGCGGTCGTAAAAGCGACGACTAAGAATACAAAATATGACCTAAACCATATCGTAACAGGTCAGCAAATTTTATACTTTCAGGAATTGATTCGTAAGATTCCTATTGCAGATAATGTATTAGAATATGCCGTTTCGTTGGCCACTAAAACTCGGCCGAATACACCACGAGCAACTGCCGAAGTAAATAATTATATTTCTTGGGGCGCAGGTCCTCGAGCTTCCCAGTACTTAGTACTGGGTGCTAAGTGTCACGCAGCGATCAGCGGTAAATATAGTCCTGACATAGAAGATGTCCAAGCGATTGCTAAATTGGTATTGCGACACCGGATTGTCCGAAACTATAAAGCAGAAGCAGAAGGTATTACTGAAGAAAATGTGATCGAAGGATTATTTTAAGAATTATTAAGATTTAACATAAAAACCAATACCCTTTAGCCGGACATTCTCGTAATGTTCGGCTATTTTTTTGGTGAAACCTCTATTTATCAGAATAGGGGTTTTTACAAAAATAATAGGTGTTTTGCCTGCTATCTTGTAAAAATTCGACGATTCCTTCCTTTTCTGTAACTTTGCTAGAAGCTTGTCAAATTTTGCTAATCGTAGCCAATCAATGGAAGTTTAGACAAGCACTATACCACCAAAAACAACTTTATGGGCATCTTAGTAGTGAAAGAAAAACACTAAGGCCTTCTAAACTGCCCAGAAAGTCTCAATATTTTAAAAAATCGTCGAAATGAAATATTTAAAAATTATCAAAAATATGATTCCTAAAGTCATACTTCCTTTGTTATTGGTGCTGATCTGGACTGGATGTGCCAGCGATATGACCAATAAATTCAATGCACCAAAAAATGCTTTTGGACAAGCTAATCGTCTTTGTGTTATTGCTGATCAAGATGTATGGGAAGGAGCCATCGGAGATTCTATCCGTTATCTGTTTGGAGCGGCCTACCCTATTTTACCACAACCTGAACCGTTATTTGACCTCCAACATTTCACCCCACAAGAATTAGACTTAGACCCTTATCGAAAAGAGTTAAGAGCTTATTTGATTGTTGGTGATTTAAGTAATCCGGAGTCTCCTACCGTTCAATCGATTACTAAAGATCTCGGTGCAGAAAATTTACGTAAGGCGCACGAACAAACTGATTTTAATATCAAAGTAGGATATGACAAATGGGCACAAGGCCAAACACTTGTTTATTTATTTGCTCAATCAAAAAATAAATTATTGGATGCTTCAGAACAGAATTTTCCAGCAATTGCTAATAAGCTTCATAAGACAGATAAAGAGCAATTTGAAGCGACGCTATATTTTGGTGGAGAAAGTCTAACGCTTAAGCAAAAAGTGAAAGAGCAATTTGAGATGGACTTGCGAGTTCCAAGTGATTATTTTGTAGCTATCCAAGACACCAATAGTATTTGGTTAAGAAAAGAAACAGAGTTTATCAGTAGCAATATTCTTATTCATAGAACACCTTATACTAGTCAAGATCAACTGACAAAAGAGGGAATTAAAAAATTAAGAGACGAACTAGGTAAACAATACATTAGTACCGAAATAAAAGATACTTATATGCGTACCAACGACGTAGATCTTCCCATGCTAACCAAGGCGATTGATTTGAATGGTGCATACGCAATTGAAGCACGCGGTATCTGGGATATTGTCAATGATTTTATGGGAGGTCCTTTTTTAAGTTACCTTATTCTCAATAAAGAAAAAAACGAATTGATCTTCATAGATTGTTTTGTACATGCACCAGGTAAAAAGAAAAGAGACTACATGATGCATCTAGAGTATATTATAGAATCTTTAAAATTCTCTACCCCACAGTAAATTCTCTCTTAGCTTACTTCCCCCTTAGCCCTCTTTTTCCGCAAAAGAGGGCTAACTAACTTATGGCCAAGTAGCTAATCAGCAAATTTAGCATCCATTCTTACGTATTTTGTATTTATTTTTTTAGCTTTAGGCTAAACATACTATAAAATACCTATGCTTTCTTTTAAAGCAATTCCTTTTGAGACCTTCTCTGATGAAGAAATTTGTCAGCAATTCGCATCTACGGGTAACCGAGCACTGATCGGTGAACTGTACAAAAGATACGGACACCTAGTTTATGGCGCCTGTATGAAGTACATAAAAGATGCAGAGGAGAGCAAAGATATGGTTTCTATCATCTTTGAAAAGTTGATGCTCAAAATTCCCAATACTCAAATCTCTGCCTTTAACGCTTGGTTATACTCCGTGATCAAATCCGAATGTATCATGCGACTCCGAAGAGGTAAATATTATGACAACCTAAAAGATAATATTCAACGACTCGAAGAAAATAATGATACCTTTGCTCCACGCTATGGGGACAATACTCAGATAGGAAAAGGTCTCACCGTAAACGTAGCCAATCGGGAAGAAATGGTCATCGAAGCTATTAAAAAACTAAAACCAAAACATCGTACTTGTATCCAACTTTTCTTTTTTGATAAAAAGAGTTATAAGGAAATTGTAGAGATTACTGGCTACACCTCAAAAGAGGTAAAGAGCTATTTACAAAATGGAAAACGTAATATTAAACAATTCCTCGAACTGCACGAATATGAATAAGATATTGAATAATACCACTTGCCTCCAACCCGAACAAATTCGGAATTACTTGAGTGAAAATCTTAAGGAAGATCAACGCTTTGAGATAGAAAACCATCTCATCGATTGTCCATTATGCACCGATGCCGTGGAAGGCTTTGCGAATAATAATAACTTAGACGATCTTCCCGAACTTAACTTCTTAGAAACTAAAGAAGTAGCTACGCCCACTCCAACTATCGTAAAAAAATTGCCCGTACGTAAAAATTGGGTTATGAGAATTGCCGCAAGCTTACTACTTTTAAGTATTCCGATTGGTAGTTATCTTTATTGGCAAAGTAATGAAACCGAAAGAATCATCGCTGCTAATTTTGTGGAAGAAGATAATCCTTTAATTGGTGCCCTTCGCTCCGGCGATAATGCACTCGTTACAAATACGGATTTGCAAAACGGATTAGACGCCTACCAACGCAAACAATATGATACGAGCTTTAAAATATTAATGGAGATACTGAACACAGACGCCGAAAATCTGTTGGCTACTTATTATAGTGGATTGGCTGCTGCAAAATTAGAAAATTGGCCAATTGCGGAAAAACATTTAAAAATTACCAGAATCAATTCAACCAATTATTTCGATGACGCTACTTGGCAACTAATCGCAACCTATCTTTCTCAAAATAAATTAACAGAAGCAGAAGAATTGCTTTCCGAAGTCGTAGAAAATGATAAAAGTCGTTTCCAAAAGAAAGCATTAAACGTTTTAAAAAAATTAAAATAACTTGCAACTTGTTTTGCTGGTTCTGTTACAGAAGAACAAATCAAAATCGTATCAAGCCGTATCACTAAAAACATTTTAGACAATAAGACAATGAATAAACAACTGATACTAGAAAAACGTCCCATCGGCATGCCTGATGCGGACACTTGGAAATTAATGAACAACCCTATCCCAGAATTACAAGATGGTGAGGTCTTAATTGAAAATCATTATATCTCCCTCGATCCAGCAATGCGTGGTTGGATGAACGATAGCAAATCATATATTCCTCCTGTACAATTAGGAGAAGTAATGAGAGCCGGAAGCATTGGTAAAGTTGTCAAATCCAATAACCATCCAAAATATAAAATAGGAGACGTACTCACCGGTTGGGGAGGCGTACAGCAATACTCCGTTACCAAAGGAGATAACTACTATCCAGTCGATACCAATCTCGCACCAATGCCAACGTATATCGGTACGCTGGGCATGCCTGGAATGACGGCTTATTTTGGTATTCTAGAAGTAGGAAAAATAAAAGAAGGAGACATCGTATTGGTGTCTGGTGCAGCTGGAGCAGTAGGTAGCATCGTCGGACAAGTTGCCAAGATCAAAGGTTGTCGGGTAATCGGAATTGCTGGTGGTCCAGAAAAATGTAAATACCTCACAGAAGAACTTGGCTTTGATGGTGCCATTGATTATAAAAATGAAAACATCCATAAAGCATTAAAAGAACACTGTCCAAAAGGACTCGATGTTTATTTTGATAATGTGGGTGGAGAAATTTTAGACGCAGCATTGGCGCGCTTACGTATGCATGCACGTGTCGTCATCTGTGGTGCTATTTCTCAATACAATAATACGACCGCCATCAAAGGACCTTCTAACTATCTTTCTTTACTAGTCAACCGAGCAACCATGCAAGGAATGGTGGTAATGGATTATGCTAAAGATTACCGAACCGCAGCACAGAATATGGGCGGCTGGATGATGCAAGGAAAA
>CALGJS010000007.1 GCA_937927835.1 uncultured Saprospiraceae bacterium
GTACCAACGTTCCATCTTCCCGTCCAATCACTATAGTCAGGATCGGTGGCATCTACAAAAGCTAGTCGCTTCGGAGTTTCTTGCGCTCCATAGTCAAAATTCAAAAGGACATTCGTTGCTGTTTCTTGCCCTATATTTTGTGCGGTAACCACATATATTATTTTAGAAAAAACATCAGGATTGGATTCAGATACCGTTAGGTTAACTTCAATATCCACCCCTTCGATTTCTTCAACTATAGAATAGTTCGTAATCAAGAAATTATTATTCTCATTCGATTCTTCTATCTCCTCTAAAGGATCGATTTTCAATTTTAAAAAATATTCACCAGCAGGACCTCCATCTAAACTAACCCCATTAGCCTCAAATATTCGAGTAGTTCCAGCCGCAAGTCCTTCCACATCAAACACCCCCAAGACCTCACCTGTTATGGTCGGTTCATCGTCTTGTGACATTAATACTTTCACCTCAAAAGGAGGAGCATTTTCCAGTCCTTGGTTGGTTAGATCTACGCTAAAATTTAATTCTCCATCAACCATAGCGATTGGGTTTACTGATAGATTTTCTAGAATTAAGTCAGGAAGGCTATTATTTATAATTTGATAAAGACTCGCTTCATCATCTTCTACGGCTATCGGGCAATTTCCATTATTAGGAGTAGAATCTGGATCATTTTGAGCTGAACTTAGAATTTCTGCACAGATACCCGAGTTCTCAGATAGTGTAAATAAATCAACAGACAAAGAAACGGATGCTCCATTTTCCAGAAAAGGAACATTGAAACTTCCATCGATATAATAAAAGTCTTCTATCCCGTCACTTTCGATATTACCATTTCCTGCAACCACATAATCAGGGCTTTCTCTTAAGTCTAATCGACCACGAATAAACGTAGCATCATCAGGTCCATTATTGGTGATGGTAATGGTTACCCGAGTAGTAGAATAAATCTCAGGATTGGGTTCAGAACTGGTCATGGTGAGTTCAAGATCAGCCACCCCATCTAATTCATATGGTGGATTAATTGCCATTCTACGAAAATCAGAATTATTGATTTCGTTTGATTCACTTTCCTCATCATAAATGTCCACTACATGAATAAGATAGTATTCTCCAACATCGACTTGATCAAATGTAACTCCGACATTATAAATATAAGAAGTATATGGTGCTAAAGCTTCTTTCCGTATTTCTTGTAATAATACAGATCCGGTGCTTAGATTAGGAGTAGGAGAAAGATAGATACCAATATAGTATTCACCAGTCGTTTCATTTCCAACATTCGTTACCTCACCTCTTGCCTGAAAACCTGCATCTACGTTAGACCATTGGGCACTAAAGGAGCGGATGGTTAAATCGGATCCTAATATTTCAAGAACCGTAAAACTACGAACGACAATATTATTCGTTTCGACTAATTCATCTTCTTGATTCCGAGCATCAACCTTATAAATTAGATAATAATTGCCTGGATCCACCAGATCAATCGTGATTCCACCGCCAAAAGAAAGAGGACTATTGGGATTTTTATTTCCTTGAAAAAATTCTCCTTGTAAAACATCATTGTTATCCAAAACAGGATCAGTAGAAAGATAAATACCAATCGAATAATCACCGGTTCTTACATTCCCCAAGTTATCTATTGTAATTTGGGATTGGACAACTCCACCTGATTGTGCGGAAGCTGTGGAACTAGTAACATCTATGGTCAAATCAGTAAACTGGAAAGGAGTATTTCCTCCAATGATAATAGTATAGTCTTCTACTTCTCCTCTGGGAGGATTATCACAAGGTCCAGTCACTACACTATTTGACAAAATAATTCGCATACGAGTAGCACCACTTATCGCAAAGTCAGGAATGATAAAACTTCCAGAACTAGCAGAGGAATTCGCTACATACTCATCAGGAAAACTAAACTGACCATCCTGATCATAATCAATAAAAATATCCCAGACATTTAGCGTACTTGCTCCAGAAAAACCAGCAACCAAATTAAAATTAACTGGTTGATTTCGATCAAATGCAGGAGCTTCTAAATCAGTATAATCCGAATATCCAGCAGTATTATAATCTCTAAATTTTCCTGATCCAAGATTCTCAAGAGTGCCTACGGTAACATCTTCAATCCATTCCTCAAAAGGAAAAGCGGATTGTGCTGGGCAATAATTATTGACGGTAGGACAAGAAGGAAAATTTGAATTTTCGGCATTTATCAAATAACTCGAAAGTAGAAAAACAAGGATAAATAATGGACTTGATTTTAGTAATCTAAAGATAAAAACGGGAAGAAATACTATTGAAGTTTTCATAAAATTGGAGGTTTTAGTTTTAGTAAAATTTTCTGTTGTCTCAGTAGATAATAAATATCTTACAACTGCAATATCGGGGACAACAGATCATTCTACAAAATCAATTTTCCAAGCTTGTCTTCACTTATTAATAAAAATAAATTACATAAAAACCTGACTTACTTAACCTTATGATCCAATTCTAATTAAATTATCAATAAAAGACGTAAAAATGACTGAATATTTTTCTAAACTAGAATACTACTCCACCACACTCTCCACCGCTCCATCTCCAAATTTCGTTTCTAATCGATCTCCTTTTTTAGTTTCTTTTGCTGAGCGAATTAACTTCCCATCTTTCATCGTCAAGGAATATCCTCGTGCCAAAACTGCCGCTGGATCTAGCAATCCCACGACCTGTTCAATCTGATTTAAATCTCGACTAGCATGACCTACTTGTTGCGTTATCAAGCGAGGTAATTCTTCTGCTAGATACTCGAGCATCCGTGAATTTTGTAGTAATAAATTTTGTGGTTGGATATTTAAAATCTGTTCGTATTCTCGGAGATTTCGTTCTTGCGTTATTAGGCGATCGCCAATTGTTTGTTGAATCCAGTGACCAATATCAATGAGTTCACTTTCAAAATGTAAATTATTTTCAATAATAAAAGCAGCTACCGCCGTCGGTGTTTTTAAACTTTGATGCGCCACCAAATCGGTTACGGTTTCATCCACTTCGTGTCCAATACCTGCGAGTACAGGCAACGGACATTTAGCAATTTTTTCGCAAAGTGCTAACTGATCAAAAGCCATTAAATCCAACCGAGCTCCTCCTCCTCTTACGAGCACGACCACATCATAGCGATCAGGACGCAACGCAATCTTGTCCAATTGATTGGTAATTTCCGCTACGGCGTTTTGTCCTTGAACCGCAGCAGGTAAAAGTGTACTATGAAATTTATAGCCATAAGTATTTCCCATCAACTGCTCTTGATAATCTTTGTATCCAGCAGCGGTTGCTGAGCTGATAACGGCAATGCGTTGTATAACTTTGGGTAAGTTTTTTTCTCGGTTCTGCGTAAGCAGACTTTGGCTATGTAAGGTAGCGATGGTTTCGCGACGTTGTTGTTCTAGCTTACCCATCGTGTAGACTGGATCAATATCTTCGATGGTTAATTTCAGGCCATATCGTTCATGAAAATCAACGGTTACTTTGAGCATTACGGTAATTCCATTTTGCAACAAGCTGTCCATCGTTTTTCCAATTTTCCGTCTTAAGCTCCGATAAGTTCGTTGCCACATGACACCTTCGGATTGAGCAATGATAGCCCCATCTGTCTCATCCTTTTCAATCAGATTGAAATAATAATGTCCTCGTGATTCATTCACTTGTGCAATTTCACAGGAGATCCATAGCCCTGCTGGAAAATTGAGGGCGACGATTCTTCGAATGTATTCGTTGAGTTCAAATAGGGAATAATGATCCATGAGGTAAAGATAAGGAGAATTTCCTTTCAGGTCTTAAATTTAACTAGATCAAAAATATATCTTAAGAAATTGTCTAATAAAAAGAAAACTGGATATCTGGATCTTCCCCTAATTCATAAGCGATCTGAATTTGGGCTGTTCTTTTTCGTTTTCCATTGAGGTCCGGCAATTTCCAAGGAATAGTTAATCCACTTTCATAAGGAAGAATTTCTATGTTTTGAAAAACACAAAGGCGCGTAAAAACATAAAGCTCTGGATAATCTGTTTGTACTACTTCAGGAATTCTAAAATTTCGACCCAAAAATTTATGCGTGGAAGGGAGATGTTTCTGCTTTGCATAAAAAGCTCGGACAGTAGAGATATCTAATTTAAAAAAGCTACCAAGAAGCCGATAGTAAGATTCTTCAGAGTTATTCATTATTCGATTTTGATTCTGAGCGGCGTTTACTCCTGCTAGTTGTAGCTCGATAATTTCTGGAATGAGGATTACTTCGTTGTCAATTTGGGGTAGTAGGTTATAAATGATAGGTACCTGTTGTTCTCCTTTTAGTGCGTATTGCATGGTTTCCGAAAGGAGAATATCGACTTGTTCATCAATTGGTATTTGGTAAGTCGTAGCATCACATTGTACAATTCTTCGGACATAATTTCCTATTTCAAGCTGTTGAACTACCTGCTGAACTTTTTGGTAACTTATTGAATTCAATTCCAAAAAGGTAAATTGAAGTTGATCGCTTGAAAAAATTGCGGTCAATGGGGAAACCAAGGTAGCAAAAGGTCCCGTTCCGGCATAAAGGAGATGAACGGTTTTTTCCGGGTGCTCACCAAGCAGTTTTTGCACTGCCTGATAAACACCGGAAATAAA
>CALGJS010000008.1 GCA_937927835.1 uncultured Saprospiraceae bacterium
CGTTATATTCATCCCGATGATGATAATACAGAAGACCGAACGGTGGTTGAACTGGTTTTGCCAGAACCGATCCTACCTCGTGCTAAGGTAGCACTGAATTTAGATTGGAGCGCTAAAATTCCTAAAATAAAAATCCGTACAGGTTATAGCAAAGACTTTTATTTGCAAGCACAATGGTTTCCTAAAATCGGTGTTTATGAACCTGCTGGAATGCGCTTTGCAAAAACTGGTCAATGGAATTGCCACCAATATCATCCATCCACAGAATACTACGCTAATTTTGGTAATTACAATGTTAGCATCAACGCACCCGCTGAGTTTTTGGTAGGTGCTTCTGGTACACGTACCAAAGTAGTGACCGAATCAGATAATACCCAAACCCATTATTTTCATGGAGAAGACATCATTGATTTTACTTGGACGGCTTCGCCCAATTTTAAAGTGGTTAAAGATGAACATTTAGGCGTTGAGTTAGAGCTATTTATCAATGCCGAATATAGCTGTTGTACCTATCGTTATCTTGGAGCGGCCAAACATGCGATGGATTATTTAGGGGATCGACTCATGCCATATCCTTTTCCAAAATTGACAATCGTTGTTCCACCCTTTCATGGGATCAATGCCGGAGCGATGGAATATCCTACCTTGATCACGGCACCAGGAATGTATGGTTTTCCAGATTGGTTACGATCACCAGAATATTTTGTGATTCATGAATTTGTTCACCAATATTTTATGATGATGGTGGCCACCAACGAATTTGAAGAAGCGTGGATGGACGAAGGATTTACCTCTTATTGGAAGTCGCGGATTTTGGATGATGCGTATGGCGTGAAAAATTCGGTGATTGATCTGCGCTCCGTGCGGATGGGAGCAATGGAGTTTTTTCGCAGTCGCTATGTCGGGATGGATAATATCCATCTAGCAGAAAGTACGCGCGCAGGTTGGGAATATCCCGATGGTTCACCTCGTGCACTTTTTTATTCGAAGCCAGCTACTTGGTTAAAAACCCTAGAGGGAATTGTGAGCATCGAAACGATGGATGAAATTATGAAAACTTATTTCCACCGTTGGAAATTTAAGCATCCTTGTCGTTATGATTTTATTGATGTAGTGAATGAAGTGGTGACGAAAAAACATGGGGATGAATTTGGTGAAAACATGGATTGGTTTTTTGATTTTGTGCTTTATGGTACGGGTGCTTGCGACTACGCAGTGGGAAGTATTTCTCAGTCTGAAACTACTACGGCCGCTGTCGGAATTTGGGAGGATAGTTTGATTGTAAAAAAACAAAAGCCTCTAAAAAAATACCAAGCAAAAGTGGTTTTGGAACGACTTGAAGAGATTCAGGTACCGGTAGATATTTTGGTGCATTTCGAAGATGGGAGTGAAGTCTGGGAGCGTTGGGATGGAAAAGCACGGACGCACGGATTGACCTACGATACGGATGTACGGATAGATTATGTAGAGATTGATCCGTTGCAGAAAATTTATATGGATGTTAATATTTTAAATAATAGTAAAAGAGTAGAACCGAATACCCGAGGAGTTTGGGCCTACGTTAGTAGTTGGGCCATGCGCATCCAACAGGTTTTTCAAGGGATTAGTTTTTTTATTTAGGTACTGAAAATTTTTTCCATTTGCAACCTCCTTGCTCCGGCAGGATCGCCGGAGAGTAGCTTCCAGCGCGCAAATTTTCAGTAGTCATTTTTTAATTAATGAAAATAACAAACGCCTTTAAATATGGGTTTAAGCTGACTTCTCTCAATATAAAATTGTGGAGTTTGCTCTATTTAGTCAACTTGCTTTTTGCGGGTTTGGTGGTGGTGCCGTTGTTATTTTACCTCGGAGATAAATTAGCGTTTACCAAGGCAACGGATCGTTTGATTGGAGGATTTGATTTTACGTTGGTAAATGATTTTCTAAATCAATATCCTGAGTTTTTGCGGTTGTTTGGTACGCAGACGGTGGTGGTAGGAATTCTTTTTATCCTTTTATATGTTTTTCTGACAGGAGGTATTTTGACTCGATTGATAAACATAGAAACCGATCTTCATCGACTAGGAAATTTTTGGACAGGTTGTGGTAAATATTTTTGGAGGCTTTTGAGATTGTCTTCTTATTTTATATTGATTCATCTGGCAATTGCAGGATTATTTTTGTCCATTTTTAATTGGTCGGTAGAAGGTGGTTTAGATTATTTTACAAGCGAAGCGGCTATTTTCTTTCGCGCCAAGATCTGTTTTTTTTTCTATGGATTTTTTGCGCTATTCTTTTTTATGGTACATGATTATGCCAAAGTATTGGTAGTTAAAAATAATCGCCGTTTGGTTTTTCAAGATTTCTGGGGTGCGTTTAAATTTGTCATTAAAAATGTGAAAACCACTTTTGGACTTTATTTATTATTATTTGGACTCTTTACCTTGACGAGTGTTTTCTACGGAATAGCAGATAGCTTTATTCATCGAATGGGAATACCATCTTTAGTTTTATTTTTGATAGGACAGGTATATGTGTTGTTGCAGATTGGATTTAAGTTGATGAACTTGGGGAGTGTGGTGAAAGTGCTGAAGGGTGGGGAGTAATTAATAATTTTTTAATGAAGAATTAGGTAATTAATAATGTTCTAATGAAAAATTAATAATGCACTTCTGGTGTGTTTTTTATCATGACAATAATATCAAGAATCAAATAGTTATTTATATTGTACCCGATATATTCCTAATCTGTTGGTTTTTCTAAAAGCTTATCTCAAACGCAAACCTAAAAACGCGATTGAAGGAAGCCAATAGCTAAAAGCCAATAGCCAACAGCAAAAC
>CALGJS010000009.1 GCA_937927835.1 uncultured Saprospiraceae bacterium
CATTAAATTTTTTCAGTATGAAAAGGAAAATCAATACCCGACAATCCAACGAGGTGAATGCCGGTTCCATGGCGGACATTGCATTTTTATTACTCATCTTTTTTCTAGTAACCACGACCATTATCAATGACCAAGGAATCATGGTAAAGCTTCCTCCTTATATAGCGGACGTAGAACCACCTGTTATTGCTTCTCGAAATATTCTTACGGTTAAGCTCAATAAAGAAAATGCTTTATTAGTAGAAAGCGAAATTTTAGACATTAGCGAATTAAAAGAAGCAACGAAAAATTTCATCCTCAATCCAACTCGAAGTGATCAACTGGCGAAAAGTCCTACGCAAGCAGTAGTGTCTCTACAAAACGATCGAGAAACATCTTACAAAGCTTACATCGCCGTTTATAATGAACTAAAAGCCGCTTATGAGGAGTTATGGAATAATCAATCATTAAAGGTTTACGGAAAAGACTATCGCCTTCTTACGATAGGAGCACAACGGAATATTCGCAATCAATTTCCACAGATTATTTCGGAAGCAGAACCGACTAATTTCTAATCAAAAAAAATCCAACCTTATGATTCGACGAAAAAATAATCAACCAAAAATAAATACTTCGGCCTTACCCGATATTATCTTTATGCTCTTATTCTTTTTTATGGTCGTAACGGTTTTAAGAGATCAACAGGTTGGGGTGAAGTTTTCTATTCCTGATGCAGACCAAGTTCAGAAATTAGAAAACCAAACGTTGATTACCAATATTTATATCGGCCGTCCAATCGATCCTGCCCGAGGAAATACCCCTTTAATTCAGATTAACGATGCGTTTATCTATAAAGAAAATTTGGATCAAGCCGTGCGACAACAAACTGCCAATGACTTTCGACATCAGTCCGACCAAGCCATCACGGTTTTGAAAGTAGATAAAGAAGTGCCGATGGGATTGGTTACGGATGTAAAAACTGCACTAAGAAAAGCCAAAAGATTAAAGATCAGTTATATTGCTAATGCTACTCATTAAATAGAGTGTGTGACAAATCAAAAGCAGCAGTTTTTTTTGCTGGTTAGCCAGTTAGCCATTAGCTAGTTGGCTTTCTTCAAGCATAAAAATACGTAAGAAGAGCAACCAGCCAATTGGCTAACAGGCAAGCGTCCCAAATTTGTCACGGACTCAATTAAATATTTAAAAAAGAGCAGCCGGAAGTTAATTACTTCCGACTGCCCAAATTTCTAAACATTGCGTCTTTAAACCTTTCGTGTTTATCAAAATATTTTAAGCAATATTCTTAGGCACTTTGAAAGGTCTTTTTTGTTTCTGTAAGTTTTTTAGTATTTAATGCTTCGAAGCGAAATCCAAGTTCGTGGTAGTAAGCCAGCACTTTTGGAAGGACCGCTCGTAATTTTTTTTCTGCTTTTAAACTATCATGTAATACCACAATAGATCCAGCCTCCGCTTTTGTTACAATATTCTCATAGCATTGTTCTTCTGAAATATTTGGATCGAAATCTCCTGAAAGAACATCCCACATCACAATACGATAATGGCGTTGTAAGAACTGCGCCTGACTTGGTTTTAGTCTTCCATAAGGAGGACGAAAGAGGTCAGAGTCTACTAGTTCTGCACAGTATCTAATATTATGAAAATAGGTAAGCTTATCTGTCGCCCAACCGTTGAGGTGATTAAAGGTATGATTGCCAACAGAATGACCAGCGTTGGTTAACTGCTGAAAGATTTCTGGATGTTTATGGATATTATCCCCTACGCAGAAGAAGGTTGCCTTCGCGTCATAGGCAGCTAATTGTTCCATCACCCAAGGAGTAACCTCTGGAATAGGACCATCATCAAAAGTCAGGTAGATAACCTTTTCCTGAGTAGGAATCCGCCAAGTAAAATTGGGGAAAAGGTTTTGAATAAAAGCAGGTGTTTTAACCAGGTACATCTTTGTTTTTTATATGTTCAGGATTTAATACTTGTCACCAATGCTCACAAGGAGGTAATCGCTACGGTACTTAGTAGAATTAATTACCTTTGTCGAATGGTATATCTGTTGGGATTACTTATAATTTGCACACTTGTAACGATACAAATAGTAATTTCGCTGCCAGATAACTATATTTTTTTTGATACTTAATATAAAATTAATGAACGATAAAATTCGATTAAGGTTCGCCCCTAGTCCTACTGGAGCACTACATATTGGTGGTGTTCGTACAGCGCTCTACAATTATTTGTTTACTCAGAAGATGGGAGGTACCTTGATTCTTCGTATTGAAGATACCGATCAAACACGTTATGTACCTGGAGCAGAAGCATATATTTTAGAATCTTTACGATGGTTGGGAATGGAATTTGACGAAGGCCCAGGAATCGGTGGCGATTTTGGTCCTTACCGACAATCAGAAAGAAAATCTTTGTATGGTAAATATGCTCAAAACTTAATTGATAGCGGTAATGCTTATTATGCTTTTGATACGCCGGAAGAATTGACGGCTATGCGGGAGGCTTATGAATCGAGAAAAGAAACGTTCCGATACGATGGAATTACCAGACAACAACTAAATAATAGTTTGACACTTTCTGCTGAAGAAGTAAAGACGAAATTAGAAAGCGGTGAGCCTTACACAATTCGTTTAAAAGTGCCGCGAGATGAAGAGGTACTTATCAATGATATTGTTAGAGGAGAAGTTGTTTTTCGGACCAACGAGTTAGATGATAAAGTTATGCTAAAGGGAGATGGAATGCCTACTTACCATTTAGCAAATATTGTGGATGATCATTTAATGAAAATTTCACACGTAGTTCGTGGAGAGGAATGGTTGCCGAGTACGGCGCACCATGTTTTGTTATACCGATTTTTAGGGTGGGAAGATACGATGCCGCAGTTTGCACATTTACCATTGATCTTGAAACCTTCTCCTGATAGTTATATTACTAAAGAAAATAAGGTTGCATTAGCAGAGCGATTAGTCGATGAATTTTTTAATAAAAATCAAGAAATAAATCAATCTTATCGTAGTGATGCATTAGCGTTTCTAAGTCAAATTTTTCAAGACAAAAAGAATGTTGTTGCAAAATTGAAAATTAGCAAAAAAGATGATGACAATAAGCGTGCTTTAAAAGTTTTTCTAAAAAGTAATTTATCTGGAAAATTAAGTAAGCGAGATGGTGATAGATTAGGTTTTCCAGTTTTTCCATTATCATGGGTAGGGGAGACGAAGGAAGATTCTTTTAAAGGATTTCGAGAGTTTGGATTTATGCCCCAAGCGATGCTTAACTTTTTAGCATTTTTGGGATGGAATCCTGGAACAGAGCAGGAAATCTTTTCTTTAGCAGAAATGGTGGATGCTTTTTCATTAGACAGGATTGGTAAAGCAGGTGCTCGCTTTGATTTTGATAAAGCAAAGTGGTTTAATCAACAATATTTAATCCAATCGGATAATGCAACTTTAGTAGAGCTACTTAAGCCGATGGTGAAAGAAAAAAACTACGAAGTTACAGATGAGTACTTAACGGCAGCAGTTGGAATGATGAAGGAAAGAGTGAACACGCTTCCAGAAATTATCGAGACGGGTTATTACTTCTTTGAACCTGTTAAAGAATACGAAGAAAAGATGATCCATAAAAAATGGAACCCAGATCGAAAAACAGCGTTACTGGACTTAAAAGAGCAATTAGAAAATCTTCCAGAGTACCAGGCAGAAAAACTAGAAGCCAGCACTAAGATTTATTTAGAAGCTAATGGATTGGGCTTTGGTGATGTTTTTCCTTTTTATCGAATTGCTTTGTCTGGTACGACTAAAGGACCTGCTCTTTTTGAAATGATGGAAGCTCTCGGTAAAGCAGAGGTTGAAAAACGATTATTAACAGCATTTCCCGCTTTTGACAAAGTGTTTGCTACAAAAATAAATAGCTAATGGCAAAATCAAAAAATAACCAACCGGAAAAAACTAATAACGAAAACTTGAACGGTTTCGATATTAAAGTAAATGAATTTGGGGAAATTGTTACCTCTCACAAGATCGATCAAATCAATGAATTCTTGGATGAAAATGTTAAAGACAAAAAATTAGAACAAGGTCCTCCTACCGAAGAAGAATAAAAAAATCTACATATATAAAACTTTTATATAAAATCCTCGTAATTAAACCAATGTTACGAGGATTTTTTGATTTTACGAATACTTACTTTCTGGGTTTTCAAAAAAAATCATTACAAATACTTGAAATCGAAGTAGTTATAATTTTAATAACTCGATTTTAATTTATTTATAATATGCCTTTCACGAAACTCCAAAAGATCATCTACCAAACTTACACTTACATTTTTCAAACAATCCTTAAAATAAATTGCTAGATTTTTTATGAGATATAGCAACTTATTAAGAGATAAATAATCGCTCGTTTGACCAATTATGGTTACAACGGGTACTATAATAACTGTTAATTAATAACGCTCAATTTTCTATTATGGAAAACAGATTACAAAAACTGTTTCTATGGACAACACTACTGATTAGTTCTTTTTTGGGAACGTTCAGTCAAGGTATTGCACAAAACAACAATTCAACCCTGACAAGCAGTACGCCTCTCTCGAATGTTACGCTAATTTACACCGGACCGGATACGATCTACGTTGGTGATAATTGCATGGCACCACTTGATTGGGGAGCACCTAATTCGGTATCATTCGTTTGTAATGATCCTGGCTGTCAAGTACTTTCGTTTGATCTGCTTTTTATCATTGGACAAAATGGTAATTATATCGAAGGAGATCTAATTCCACTAGGTGAGGAAGTAAGAATCCTTTATAATGTACAAACGAATATTGATAACGTTACGGCTGGACCAACGGTATATTTCCGAGATAACACACCGCCTGTTTTTGATCCAATGAATAATCCAATGGATCAAACTACGGATTGTTTTTCTAATCTACCACCTGTCCCACCTACTTCTGATCTTTCTGCGGTAGACAATTGCCCCGCTCCTGGAAGTACCTCAGATGAAGTAACCATTACTTATGATGGTGAAACGATGGTTGGGCCTGCGGATTGTAGTGGTGGACAAATTGTTCGAACGTGGACAGCTACAGATGGAAGTGGAAATACTTCTCAATATAATCAAACCATTACGATTACTCCTGATAATGACCCACCAGTTATTACAGGTTTTCCTAATGATGCAACACAAGGTTGTGCAACTGCTGACTATGCAAGTTGGTTAGCTGCTCAAAGAGCCATTTTTGCAGCTACAGACAATGGATGTGGTTTGGCTGGATTATCTGATGATGCACCCGCTACTTTTGATGCAAGTTGTGAGACACTAACGGTTACTTTTACGGCGACCGATATTTGTGGACTTACTGCTTCTGCAGTAGCAGAATTTACAGTTAGAGATCTTAGTGGTCCGGTAATTACACCACCTGCAAGTAATGATGTTACGCTGTTTTGTGATAGTGTTAATGACCCTATCCAGATAATTCAAAATTATGCAGATAACTTGACTGCAGTTGATGATTGTGGAGATGTCACTTGGTCAAATAATTTTACCATGCTAATGAACGGTTGTGGTGGTGATACTGGAGAAGCTTCCGTAGAATATGTGGCAGAAGATGAGTGTGGAAACGTTGATTTAGTAATTATCAATTTTACAGTAATTGATAATACGCCACCAGTTTGGGATATGGATCCTGAGCCGCTGGAATTGGTTTGTGACCAAAATGTAGATATTGATGCATTGATTCAGCAATGGTTAGACAATGTTGGAGGTGGAGTCGCTTCTGATGATTGTAGTGGAAATATTGTTTATGGTAATAATTATACTGGGCTAATGCCTGGTTGCGGAAATACGGGTATGGTAAATGTTAATTTTACTGCTCGTGATGCTTGTGGTTCTACAGTAACTAGAACTGTTGCAGTGTCAGTGATTGATAGTCAAGCACCATCACTTGATGATGAAGCTATGAGTCAGTCCGTAGATTGTGGAGACCCAGCTGCTATTTCATACGCAGATTGGTTGGCAACTAATGGAGGTGCTAATGCTTCTGATGATTGTACGCCAATTCTTGATACAGATTGGACTACAAACATAATTAGTAATACACCTGGTTGTGGAACTACTTTTGAGCGGACCGTTGCTTTTACCGTAACAGATGCTTGTGGAAATGCTTCAACAACTACTGCTACCTATTCTTTAATGGATGAAAGACCACCTGCAATTGTTCCTGGACCGATGGACTTAACGGAAAGTTGTGGAGGAAACGATCAATTGGTTTTGAATAACTGGATTGATAATATTGGAGGAGCGATGGCTACAGATGCTTGTGGAAATGCTACTTGGACTACCTTTAGATACACCACCTCTAGCGGAGCTGCTGGTGAAAATATTGTGATTGGTGATCAAGCAAGTTATCCTCAAATTGTGGCTGGTAACTGTGATTTTACAGTTAATATAGAATGGGAAGTAAGAGATGATTGTGGAAATACTGCACATACGATTGCCGAATTTACTTTAGAAGATAATCAAGCTCCAGTTTTTTCAAATGTTCCTGTGAGTACTTCCGTAGAATGTAATAATGTACCTGGTGTTTCTACACCAACGATTATGGATAGTTGTGATCCTAATCCTACAATTGATTTTGAAGAAATAACAAACCCTGGAAACTGTCCTGGAAATTATACCTTGATCCGTACTTGGACTGCAACCGATGATTGTGATAATACAAGTACTGCGGTACAAACCATTACGGTAGCAGATACGACACCACCAGCTTTTAATAATCAACCAACAAACCAAACAGTTTCTTGTAATGCAGTTCCACCTGCAGCAAGTGTAACTATTTCGGATAGTTGTGATCCTGATCCTATAATTGCTTTTTCTGAATCGCGAATGGACGGTTCTTGTGATTATAATTATACACTTACTCGTAGTTGGGTAGCCACTGATGCTTGTGGAAATCAAAGTACTTTCAATCAAACGATTACAGTACAGGATGTGGAAGCTCCACAATTTGTGGGACCTAGTAATATTACCGTAAGTTGTCAGCAAGGAACTGATCCGGGAGCTACTGGTACGCCTGGGGCAATGATCGATAATTGTGATCCTACTCCTACTTTTAGTAGTGTGGATGTAACCATGCCTGGTGCTTGTTCTAATGAATTTACTATTCAAAGGACATGGACTGCCAGTGATATTTGTGGAAACGTAAGTCCACCTTTTATACAAACAATTACTGTTATAGATGAAGAGGGGCCAGATATAAATACTCCGGCTGAAAATGAAATTGTAGAATGTTCGGATGCTGCTACTTCGGATGCTGCCTTCCAAGTTTGGATTAATAATAATGGAGGAGCAGCTGCCACTGACAATTGTGCAGCGCCAAATGAATTAACTTGGAATGCATGGGTGCCAGGATCTTATGATCTGAATAACCCTGCAACACTTCCAGGTACAAGTGTAGGAACGCTAGACCCTGCGTCTTGTCCTTCTACAATGCCTGGAGTAGCTCAGTCAGAATCTGTAGATTTTGTGGTGTTTGATAATTGTGGAAATGCCTCCGTAACGAATGCACTTTTTAGAGTTTTAGATATTCAACCACCCGTATTTGATAATTGTCCAACTTCAGTATTGTCTTTTGACGCAACCTCTGGAGATTGTCAGGCTACGATCACTTTACCTGAGCCTCAGATCACCGAAATTTGTAACCCCAATGATATTCGTTTTTCTTATAGTATAAATAATGGTCCTCGAATAGTTGTGAATCCAATTTCATCGATTACGCGTACCTTGGACGTTGGAAATTATATTGTTGATTATTATGCGACAGATTGTGCAGGTAATGAAGCTGTTTGTAGCTTTCCTATTAGTATAAACGATATGATGCCACCGATGATCTCATGTCCGGCGGATATTGATATTGTTTTAGGTGCAGGGCAAAGTTGTGAAGATGGCGTTGAGCTTACGCTACCTTTGCCTACCATGCTGGATGATAATTGTTCTTACCCTGTAGTGACGCAAGTACAGCCTGCCATTCCAGCAGAGCGATTTATAACTTTTGCTTACGATAACGATTATCAGGATTATATCGCAGAAGATAAAGAAGTAATTTTTACGGGACTTGCTGCCAATGCAGTAGGAACTTTTGTAGACCTTTCTGTAAAAATAGAAGGAGAGGCAGACAACCCTGAAGCATATTTTACGGTGCTGGGTGAAGACGGAACAGTATTAGGAACCACTGAAGTGGGACAACCTAATGTATCCGTTTTGGTGGCTGGAGATTGCTCCGCCAATCCACCCATTTTACCACTTGTTGCTGCACAAATAGAAATCCCTACGGCTTTATATAATAGCTATGCTGGAGATGGAGCACTCGAATTAACACTTGTTGCTAATCGTAATTTTACGGCACCTGCACCCGGTATGACTGGAGATGGAATCAATCCAGTTTGTACTCCTTTTGCGAACGGTACTCCGGACGGGCAGACGGATGGAAGTAGTATGTTGTCGGTGCAGTTAGACGTTGAAAAAGCAACACCTTATTACTTTACGGTTGGAGCGACAACTATTCCTCCGACCACTATGCAGCAACCTGCTATTGCTCCGACTATTGATTTTGAGGCAGGAGTAACGGAAGTATTTTATGTAGTAAATGATATTGCAGGAAATACCGATTCTTGTTCATTTACAGTAACCATTGAAGATAATGTACCACCTGTAGCAATATGTGAGCCTATTACGATTTTGGTGAATCCTTCAGGATTGATGGACTACGAATTACAGCCTTTTGAAGTGGATAATGGTAGTTTTGATAACTGTGCTATTGTAGAATATACCGTCTTCCCAAATATATTTACCTGTGATCAAGTAGGGCAAGTTTTTCCAGTGACCCTTACGGTAACGGATGCAATGGGGAATGAAGATTCTTGTATCGCAAATGTGGCAGTGGCAATAGATAACGCGCGTCCTAGTTTTGCAGTTGGCTTTTGTGGAGACGATGATCTCTCTTTATTTGCCAACCCTCCTTTCGATCCAGCTGGAGGTGCTAGCTACACGTATGAATGGGATGGACCAAACATGTTTAGCTCTACGGATGCAGATCCTGTAATCGTTGGTGCGACTTCTGCTAACACCGGAATCTATACGGTAACAATTACTGGAACGACCGGATGTACTGCTATGGGAACCGTTGCTGTTGAAGTAAATGATGCACCAGATGTGCCGATCATTATGGCGAATGCAGCTGAGGTTTGTGAAAATGAAAATATTGTTTTAACCACACAGACCGTTTCTGGTGCCAATGTCGCTTATGACTGGTATGCAGGAATTTGGCCTGGTGGTACTTTTATAACGAGTACGACGGATCCTACTTATACACTGACACCACCGCAAGTAACTAATACGTTCTTCGTGATTGTTAGAGTGGATGGTTGTACTTCAGATGCTTCTACGCATGTGCTAGTCACTTCAAATCCGATTCCTGCTGCTTCTGTAAATGACGCGATGTTGGAAGTTTGTGCTGGAGAAACGGTAAGCCTTGGTTCACCTACTACGGGAACTGGTTATACTTATCAATGGACGGGACCGAATGGTTATTCTTCTACCGCTCAAAATCCTGCAAGTTTTACTACTGGAGTGATGATGTCTGGAGATTATAACTTAGTAGTTACCGCCAATGGTTGTAGTTCTAATCCAGCTACTACAACATTAGTCGTAAATCCTACGCCAGATATGCCTATGCTTTCAGTTGACAATCCTACCGTATGCGTGGGTGGATCAGTGATATTTACTACTGATATTGTAGATGGTACTTTGTATACTTGGACTTTGCCAGATATGTCAACAGTTACCACGCCAACGAATACGTTGGAACTAAATAATATGATGACGGCTAATGGAGGCAATTATTCGGTGATGGTGAGCTATGGTGATTGCGATAGTGAAGTATCTATGATGGTTTCTATTTTTGTAGAATCTCTACCAGTAACCGTTGCTTCCAACGATGGTCCAAGTTGTGGCGGAGAAAATATTCAACTCTTGGCTACGGATGTTGCTAATGCAACGTACGAATGGCGTGGACCAGCTAACGAGTTTATTTCTAATAATCAAAATCCTATTATTAACGCAACTGCGGGCACTTATACGGTGATCGTTTCTTCGCCGAACAATTGCCAGAGCATGGCAACGACGGAAGTAGTGATCAGTGAAATTCCAACCATTGTAAATATTAGTAATAACGGAATGCAATGTGTAACTGGAGCAGATGACATAAACCTAACAGCGATTATTAATCCTGTCAGTGGTGCTTATACTTACCAATGGACAGGACCAAATGGTTTTGCTTCTGCGGATGTGAGTCCCACGATTCCAAATGCAACGGCTGCCAATAATGGATCCTATAATTTAATTGTAACCAATAGTGATGGTTGTGTTTCCACTGCCATGACTACGGTCGTAGATGTACAGGATGCGCCTGCCACACCAGATATTTTTGGTAACCTAACGATTTGCGAAGGAGAAGCTTTGACTTTAACGACAGGTGGTATCACGGGGACGATGGTAGAATATGCTTGGCAGACACCAAGTGGTATTGTTACCACGCCAGTTCCTTCGCTCACTATTTTTCCAGCAACTGCTGCTAATAGTGGAGCATACAGTTTGATTGTTACCATGGATGGTTGTAGCTCAAATGAGTCTGGTATCAGTCAGGTAAATGTGATTGCACAACCAGCCGCTCCGGCCATTGTTGGACCAGCTACTATCTGTGAAGGAACTTCTTTACAACTATCTACTGAACTAATAACAGGTGCTACTTATGAATGGACAGGACCAGCAGGTTTTGATCCAGGTAATGTTCACAATCCAATAATTTTCAATGTATCTGACTTTAACGAAGGAGCTTACTCAGTGAGAATTATTCTTGGTAGTTGTGCTTCTGAAGTTTCTGAGCCATTTAATATTATTGTGAATGAGTCTCCGGAACCACCAACCATTTTCGGTGGAGGTTCAGTATGTATTAGTGATGAAAATGCGGAAGCTGAATTCTCAATTGTTCCATCTTCTGCTACTGCAGGTGCGACCTACACTTGGTATCAAGTAGGAACGAACGAACTAGTATTTGGACCAAGTAATGCACTTACATTTACATTGCGTGATTTTACTGGATATACAGATGGAACGTATGAGTTCTACGCAGTCGCTAACGCGAGTGGTTGTAGTTCTTTAAATTCTGGATCTGTAAGTTTTGAATTTAATACGATTCCTGAAAATAATGCTTTTGCTGGAACAGACATCGCAATTTGTGGTGGATCATCTGTGAACTTAGATGCAGTAATGCCTTCAGTTGGTACTGGTGTTTGGACACAAGTAAGTGGACCATCGGTAACTATCGCTAACCCAGGTATGCCTAATACAGTAATTAACGGTTTGCTTGAAAATGAAACATATGTTCTAGCTTGGACTTTGTCTAATGGAGTCTGTGGAGATTATTCTTCAGATGAAGTAGCAATCACCATAGATGTTGCGAATGAAGTGGCAGAAGCAGGAGCCAATATTGAATCTTGTGATCCTGATAACCTTCTTCTAGACGCAGTAAATGCCGGATCGGGAACACAAGGAACTTGGACGCAGTCAGCTGACCAAGCAAGTCAAGGAATTAGTATTGTCAATCCTACCAATCCTAATACGGAGATTCAAGGAATGGAAAATGGAACAACTTATAGCTTTACTTGGACATTGAGTAATGCAGGTTGTGGTGAATTTTCTAATGACTTGGTGGTGGTAGAAATCTTACCAGGGGCAGAAACTGCTTTTGCTGGAAACGACGATCAGAGTTGTGGTGATGGAACTGTTTTATTAGAAGCATCTCCGATCAGTGGAAATACGGGTCTATGGACAACGAACGATCCTGATATAACCATCGTATCTCCTACAAATGCTTCTACTATTGTAAACGGAGTAACACCAGGTGACTACACCTTTACTTGGACGGTAGACGCAGGTATTTGTGGTACTAGTTCTGATGAAGTAGTGATTACTTATGCTGCTGCACCGGAAGCGGAAGAAGATACCGCCATTACTGAATTTGGTCAATCTGTTTCGATTCGAGTAACTGCCAATGATGTTACAGCAAGTGGCGTAGTAATGACCATTGAAGAAGATCCTAGCAATGGAGAAGTAAATATTACAAATGATGGTACGATAGAATATACACCAGATCCTGCCTTTGCTGGAACAGATGAATTTGTTTATATGATTTGTAGTGAAGAATGTCCGGATGAATGTTCCGAAGCAATTGTAACGGTTATTGTTGGAGCAGATGCTCCTTGTGATGTGCCAACGATTATTACTCCTAATGGAGATGGTACCAATGATAACTTTATTATCCCTTGTTTGGCTACAGAAGATTACCAAGATAATCAGGTAATTATTTATAACCAATGGGGAGATGAAGTATATAGTTCTAAGAATTATCAAAACGATTGGAGTGGAACCTACAACGGAGAAGATTTACCAGTAGGAACTTACTTCTGGCTAGTAGATTTCAATAAAGGAGAAAAACCTTCTGCTGGATTCCTAGTCATTGAAAGATAAATATTACTGCTGCTCGCTACTTGCTTTTGGCTACTTGCTTTCTTCTACCGCGTTTTTTAACGCGGTAGAAGAAAAGCAAATAGCAAGTAGCAAATGGCCAAAAGTATTTAAAAAATTAAAATATAATACAATGAAAAAAATATTATTTCTTCTGTCTTTCGTGTTTGTTGCAGTGCTCGGCTATGGCCAGCAAGAGCGACAGTACACGCAGTTTATGTATAATAAACTTAGTTTTAATCCCGGTTATGCAGGGAGTTTTGATGCAGCTTCTTTGACTGGTATCTATCGTAATCAATGGATTGGTTTAGATGGTGCACCAAAATCTGTCACTGTAAGTTTTGATACGCCTCTAAAAAACAAAAGAGTAGGGGTTGGACTTAATTTACATACAAACAAAATTGGAATCACCAATACAGTTACGGTGGATGGTTCTTACGCTTATCGTATTAAGATGGGGGCAGGATCACTTGGTATCGGTATCCAAGCTTCTGTTAGATATTTTAGTAACGACTATAGCGATCCTCGTTTGGTAGCTACGCAAGATATTGGATCAGATGGTGGAATACCTGATTCAGAGACTAGCAAGTATGTACCTAATTTTGGTGCTGGATTGTTTTATTCTACCAATAAATTTTACCTCGGTGTTTCTGTACCGAGATTATTAAATAACAATATTGATTTTAGCAGTCTAAATCCTAAAGCTGGAAAAGAATTTCAGCATATCTACGCGATGACCGGAGTACTACTAAAAATGAGTGAGAAGATTCAATTACAACCACAGGTTTTATTTAAGTTTGTTTCGAATGCACCATTGGATGCTGACCTAAATTTAAATTTAATTTTCGACGAAAGATTTACCGTTGGAGCTAGTTACCGATTAGGTGGTGATGATAGTAGTGCGGGAGAATCTATTGATTTACTTGCCTCTGCTTATTTAACAAAAAGTCTAATGTTTGGTTTGTCGTATGATATGACCATGAGTGGATTAAAGCAGGCAAACAGCGGAAGTATCGAAGCTATTGTAAAATATAATTTTGGTGGAATGCCAGAAGATATTATTAATCCTAGATTCTTCTAAACTTAAACTTCTTTATACGAAAAGTATATTTGCCAGCGTTTGGTAAGTAATTAACGAGCCACGAGTTATTGCCCTTTGCATAGCTCGTGGCTTCGGATATTGAGTTGTTGTTTAGTTGTTTAATCGTTTAGGGATTGACGTTTTTAAACGATTAAACAAATCAACGATTAAACCTCTTAATGTTTTAATAGTCTTAGCAAGGTAGTCAGATCACGATCACACTCACACCGAGAACAATAAAATTAAAAATGAAAAAATCACTTACCTTTTTCCTCTGTCTTTTTGTAGGTGCCTCCTGCTTGTTTGCACAGCAAAGTTCTAAGTCAAAAGCAGCTAAAAAACTCTACGAAAAAGGAAATAAAATCCAACTCATCAACGCAGAGTCTATCAATTCCCCGAATCTAGAATTCTCTCCAACCTTTTACCAAAACGGGATCGTATTCGCTACCTCTCAAAAATCAGAAGAACCAAGCGGTAAAAACTATTTCGAATTGTTCTACGCAGATCGAGACGAAAAAGGGTTGCCGATTAAATCTGAAGATTTCTTTTTAAGAATTGACGGCCAGGCACACGAAGGTCCAGTGACTTTTAGTCGAGATGGACAAGAAATATATTTTACTAGAAAAAAACCGAAAGCTGGTGCTAAAGGAAGTAGCTTAAAAATATACCAAGCAACGCGAACCAATAACGATTGGAATGATGTCAAAGAACTCTCTTTTAATTCTGATGATTATTCTAATTTTCATCCAAGTATTTCTACCGATGGACAACGACTGTATTTTTCTTCTGACATGCCAGGTGGTATGGGAGGAACAGATATTTGGATGGTAGAAAAAAGAGGCATCACTTGGTCTAAACCCATTAATTTAGGACCAGAAGTTAATACGCCTAAAAATGAGGTATATCCTTTTATTCACAATAGTGGAAATCTTTTCTTTTCTAGTAACGGATTTAACGGTGCTGGTGGACTAGATATTTATATGGTGAATTTTGATGTAGGACCATCTGGTACCGTCGTCAATTTAGGCGAACCGTTTAATACCGAAGCAGATGATTTAGGCCTAATTTTAAATCCAGAAGGTATCAAAGGATTTTTTACCTCTTCCCGTAATTCAGGAAAAGGAAACGATGATATTTATATGTTCGAAGCACCCGAAGGAATCTGGGGAAAGACCGTTCCGGGAATGTTGCCAGCAAGTATCTCTATGACAGAGAAAGGATCTGGTGATCCATTAGAAGGTGTTGAAATTAGAATTTTTGAAAAAAC
>CALGJS010000010.1 GCA_937927835.1 uncultured Saprospiraceae bacterium
AGGCTATTGTTCCAAACACTATATTATGGAAGAATACGATTTCATCGCTCGTGCTCGAAAAGAAAATCGGTTCAAAATAATGCCCAAATCTGTGCTCGTATCCGCTCGGAAATACGAAAACAATGGCTATCTAAAAGTTCAGTTTGCCAACCTCATTGTCTTTAATATGTACCGCCTCGGTTACTCTCAAGAAAAAATGCTAAAGTTCTATCGATCTATGTTGTTTAAGGAGTAATGGTAATCAGAGATTGTGCAGTTTTCGAGGAATATTTTCGGACTGATCCCAGAGGGATCACAGTATGTTAGCCGAGATTCGAGGCCCGCATTTGATCGATCCCAGATAGCCTGTCCCGGCTCATCGGGAGATCGCAGTATTTTTTGATGAGAGGTTTAGTAAAATAAATGTATCAGGTTTGATGAAATTTAAAAATAATTAATCATAAAATTGCATTCATATTTTTCTTAATTGAACACCCTAGCCAGAAGCCAGAAGCAAAAACATTACCCCAACACATTCTCTTCTCCCAAAAACGGTTGACGGTATCGTCGTTCTCCAGTAGTTTTATAAAGTGCATTGGCTACTGCTCCAAAAATTGGTGGAAAAGGAGGTTCTCCCATTCCAGTTGGATTGATTTCGTTTTGCACAAAATGTACTTCGATAGCTTTGGGTGCTTCGCCCATTCGAATCATTCTATATTGATGGAAATTATTTTTTTCAGGTACACCATCTTTAAAAGTCATTTCCCCAAAAAAAGCATTTCCAACACCGTCGGTAATCGCGCCCTCTGCCATATTGATGGCAGCATCAGGATTCACTACTACGCCACAATCTATGGCACAACATACTTTTTGCACAACAGGTTTCCCATCTTCCATCGTCATATCCAAAACGTGAGCGGCATACGTATTATGGCAGAAATAAGCGGAAACTCCTCGATGGATACCCGTTTGATTTGCTCCCCAATTAGCTTTTTCTTTGACGAGTTCTAAAACGCCAGCATAACGAACGGCATCATAATCGTTCTTTTCTCCTACGGGATTTTCCTTGGCTCTTTTTAATAAATCTAATCGGAACTCAATTGGATCTTTGCCTGCTGCTTCCGCTACTTCATCTAGGAAGGATTGTTCAGCACCTGCCATAAAATTAGAACGAGGTGCACGGAAGGCACCAATGGTAATGTTAGAATCCGCAGACCATTCTTCTGCTAAATAATTATCCAAGGCTCCTGCTGGGAAACGATTGGCAAATAAAGGACTTTCAGGAATGCCACCTGCTTTTACATGCAAGGCAGTTAAATTATTATCGCTATCTAATGCTGCTCGATAAGTGGCTTGATAAGTAGGTCGATAAATACCGTTGGTCATATCGTCTTCGCGCGTGTAAATAAGTTTTATAGGCGCATTTATTTTTTGAGAAATTAAGGCAGCTTCTACCACATAGTGACCGTACGCTTTACGACCAAATCCTCCACCCATGCGAGTCAATTTCATCTCGATATTTTCTACTGGAATACCAAGGCTTGCTGCTAAGGTAGGCATCACGAATGCAGGGATTTGTATTGGTGCAGCAATCATGGCTTTGTCTTCTGTTACATCTGCAAAGGCATTTAATGGCTCCATGCAATTATGTGCGAGGAAGGGCGCTTCGTAGGTTCGCTCAATAATCTTTGCTGCTTTTTTAAATGCGGATGTTGGATCTCCATCTTTGCGGACAACCTTGCCTGGTTTAGCAGCTAAGGTTTCCATTTGACTGCGGTGATTATTCGAAGACTCTAACCCTGCCGGAATATGCTTAGTTTGTTTATCCCCTCTGAACCCTAAAATCGTTTCGGTGGAGGCCGCAATTGGTTGCCATTCGACAGCTAATTGTTTTTTAGCTTTCATCACTTGCCAAGTAGAATTTCCTACGATGGCCACAATTTCAGGAAAGGCATTTGCATCGAAACTACCTTTCTCATATTCTTTGGGATAACTCTTAATTGTGATCACGTCTTTGATTCCAGGCATTGTTTTTACTTGGTTGTCCTCCATTGACTTGAAAGTCATTCCAAAGGCTGGAGGATGCACGATCATGGCGATCAACATTCCTTCTTTTTGATAATCCAATCCAAACATAGGTTTGCCAGTGACAATGTCCTTCGCATCTATATTCTTTTTAGAATGACCAATAATTTTAAAATTGTTGATCTCTTTTAATTTGACTTCAGTGGGAACGGGCACGTTCACTGCCGCCGAAGCCATCTCTCCATATCCTGCAGATTTATTGGTAGGTTTATGAAATAGCATACCTGCTTCGGTGGATATTTCTTCTAAAGGTACCTCCCATTTTTCCGCAGCAGCCGTACGCAACATCTGTCTAGCGGATGCTCCAGCCATTCGTAAAGGTTCCCAGCGAGACATGATGCCTCGACTTCCTCCCGTAAATTGAAAACCGAAATTTTTAGGATGATAAGGGGCTTGTTCGACCACTACTTTTTTCCAATCGATATCTAATTCTTCCGCTACTAGCATCGGCATGGAAGTTCGTACATTTTGTCCGAATTCTGGATTGGGGGTATAAATGGTCACCACGCCATTATCACTAATTTTTAGATAAGAATTAATCTCAAACCATTCTTTGGGCATGGCTAAAATTTCTGCTTCTGTCTTCGTTTGGCAGGATGCGAGCCAGCTAAAGCCAAGCATTAGACCGCCACCAGTTAGTGCAGAAGATTTTAAAAAAGATCGTCTGGCAATGGATGTTTTTATAGTAGACATGGTAAAGTATTTTTAAATAGAAAGGTAGAAAAAATATAAGCGGAGTTATCAAGACTGTTTCGTCAATTTTGTCAGTGGGCTGGGCTTCCTTTAGAACCGAGGTGCGGGTGGCCAAAATGACACATTTAGTTAAACAGTCCCGCATTATCCCATTTTTGCAGCTGTTTTGATCGCAGCTTTTATTCTTAAATAGGTACCGCAACGACAGATATTGCCATTCATGGCGGCATCTATATCACCATCATTGGGATTCGGATTATTTTCTAATAGAGCAGCAGCACTCATTATTTGTCCTGCTTGACAATATCCACATTGTGGAACGTCATGGCTTAACCAAGCTTTTTGTACCGGATGGTCACCTGTTTCGGAGAGCCCTTCAATGGTTTTGATTTTTTGTTCGCTGATCGCTGAAATAGGTAAAGAACAAGAACGCATTGCAACACCATCTACATGGATCGTACAGGCTCCGCATTGCGCAATTCCACAACCATATTTAGTGCCTTTTAAATTGAAATGATCTCTTAATACCCAAAGTAGTGGGGTGTCAGGATCCGTATCTATCTGCTGTTTTTTTCCGTTGATACTAAGATTGAAAATGGCCATAGTTTATTTTTCTATAAATCTAAATAAAATAAAAGAAAGTTCTATTAAAATTTGCAAGAAATTCTATTTATAACTCCACTTATAACATAAATTATAATCACTATTTTTTAAATTATCGAACAAAGTAATACTCGACTTAACAATAATTTAATCTTACTTTGATGAACATAGCTGATAATATAATGTTACTATTGCGACCTCTTCAAAATAATACCAAAAAATATATTCAATAACAGAATTTTAGACGACCATTTATTGGTTGATTAAGTCTAATTAAAAAGAGAAGATTGCAAATATGGTAATGCACAACGATTTGAAAAATCAAAAAGAGAGTACTTGGGTGAGCTGGAATGAGAATGTACAGCATAACTATACGTATCATCATACGGTTAAAAATGAAAAGGATCTTGCTACGATTATTCGTAGTACTTCCGGAAAAGTGAGAGTCTATGGTTCCAAACAATCTTCTGCTGATATCGCAGCGGGTACCGATTCTTTGATCGACATGCGGCAATATGACCAAATTATCAATATCAACGATCATAAAAAACAAATCACCGTACAATCTGGAATTACGTTAAAAACTTTAATCACTACGATCCAAAGTCGTGGTTGGAGTATTCCTTGTTTACCAGATATCGATACTGTTACTTTAGGTGGTGCACTTTCTACGGGAACCCACGGAACTGGACGGGATGGAAAATTACTTTCTGAATATATGAT
>CALGJS010000011.1 GCA_937927835.1 uncultured Saprospiraceae bacterium
TTGTCAGAAGCTGGAGTAATTAAATTTATTGGTGCTTTGGTGGCAGAAAACAATACACTTTCTATTTCATTCGTCGTTTTATTACTGATAACGATCATGCTATTTATGACTGAATTAATGAGCAATGTAGCTTTAGTGGCCGTCTTTGCACCAGTCGTAGCAGGGATCGCCATTGGTCTTGATCAAGAATTACTTTTACTCTTAATTCCAGTAACAATGGCTGCTAGTTGTGCCTTTATGCTTCCTATGGCGACACCACCAAACGCCATCGTTTTTGCCAGCGGTCATATCAAAGTGAATCAAATGGTAAGAGCAGGTTTTATCCTGAATATAGGATCGGTTTTGTTACTCTGGTGTTTTGCAGAGTTTATAATTCCGTTGTGTTTTTAAGAAAAAAATGAGTTAGGTTTATAGATCATTTATCTAAAACTATGAGGCCGAAGTTTAAGACCTATAGAGTCCCGTAGGTGATCGCAGGTAAGAGGATATGTGATGCCCTACGGGATCATCAGCAAACCAGTTAGATTTCCATCATCGCCACTTTCATAATACTCACCATCGACAATGCATCTGTAATCCTTCCATCCATCACCATGGCCAAGGCTTCCGAAAACGGGACCCGAATCACCTTCAAATCCTCTGTCTCTTCTGGTTCCGCTTCTCCAAAACTTAGATCACGAGCCACATAAGCAACGCCATATTCGTCCGTGACTGAATTAGAAGTATGAAGCTCCAAAATTTGGGTCCAAGACTTTGCGGTAATCCCTGTCTCTTCTAATAATTCTCTTTTAGCAGCATCCAATGGATCTTCTCCTCGCGGTCCACCACCTTCAGGAATTTCCCAATGATAATCATTTAACGTATATCTATACTGACCCACTAGCCAAGTATGATTTTCCTCATCTAAAGGTACGATTCCGATCGCCGTATTTTTAAAGTGTACTTTTCCGTAAATGCCTGGCGTATTGGCAGGTGTTAGCACCTCTTCATGAGTAACAGTTATCCAAGGATTATTATAAACTTCTTTTACAGAAAGTGTGGTCCACGGATTTTTCTCTAATTGGTCTTTCATTTTTTAAATTAAAATGGTGCAGTAGTTTTTAGGGCATGTAGGAAATTAGTAAAAATGGCTGGTTCTAACATGATGGTAAATAGAAAACCAAAAACAGCACCAGCAAAGTGTGCTACATGATCAATTCGATCTGTTCCTTTTTTTGCAGCCCAACTGGAATATACTAAATAAAGGATTCCTGCAATAATCGCTGGACATGGGATTACAAAAAATAACAATAGCATATGCCAAGGAAGAAACAAGATAAAAACAAAAATTAACCCAGATACTGCTCCAGAAGCACCAACACTTGAGAAGTGGGCATTGTCTTTATGTATTAAAAAAGTTGGAATATTAGCAGCAATAATTGTCAAAATATAAAGAAGTAAGAAATACAATCTTCCTAGCATTTCGCCGAATATTGATAAAAAGTAATTTTCAATTACTTCTCCAAAAATGAAAAGAACATACATATTAATCAACAAATGGCCCATGCTTCCATGCAGAAAACCAGAAGTCAATAACCGATAATACTGATTAGACCTTTTTTCCTGATAAGGAGAATGCAATAAATTTCCAAATCTTTCACGATCCTGAAAACAATTATAGGAAATTAAACTAGTTAGAATAACAATGATTAAGGTTAAGCTCATAATTTAGGTATTGTGATAAGGTTCGTTTTTTAAAATAGTCATTGCTCGATATACTTGTTCTACCAATAGTAAGCGAATCATTTGGTGGGAAAAGGTCATAGAAGAAAGTGCTAGCTTTTCATTGGCTCGGTGATATACAGAAGTATCAAAGCCATAGGCACCACCAATTTGAAAAACAATTTTTGAGGTTCCACGGTTCATTTTCTCCTGAAACCAATCGGCAAATTTTTCAGAAGTATAGTGTTTTCCCTTTTCATCTAGCACCACTAAATAATCTGTTGGACGAAGTCTATTAACGATCAATTTGGCTTCCTTTTTTTTAATTTCAGAAATTGAAAGATTTTTAGCATTTTTGAGGTCAGGAATGACTGAGGTAGTTTGTTTGAGGTAATGTCCCAAACGCTTCTCATATAATTTAATGCCTGTTTTGAGATAATCCGCTTTTGTCTTGCCGATATAGCAAAAATCAATTGTCACAGTAGATGGTTTATACTTGTTTTTGAAGAAATTCTTACACAACTTTAAACAATAATACGAAAATGTCATTAACCACTACGGGCTTTTTACCTTTTTAGAGAATAATACAAAATTATGAAAAAATTATTTTTGATCAGACATGGTAAATCCAGTTGGTCCAACCCCGATTTACAAGATTTTGATCGACCACTAAACAATCGAGGCATGAGAGATGTACCTTTTATGGCAAAAATGTTGGTGGGAAAAGGTATTAAGGCCGATCAAATCGTTACCAGTCCAGCCAATCGAGCTATTTCAACCGCTCGACAATTTGCCGCAGAACAGGGTATTAGTCAAGAAGACTTAGTAATTCAACACGGAATTTATGAAGCGTACCCAGAATTATTGTTACAATTGGTTCGTGAATTCTCTGATGAATTAGATACGGTGCTAATGTTTGGGCATAATCCAGGATTTACCTATCTAGCGAATATGTTTGATGGAGATTATATCGTTAATATTCCAACTTGTGGGGTGGTCGAAATCAATGCGGATATTCAAAAATGGGAAGATTTAGGTGGTACTAACGGAAGAATTGCTAATTTTTATTTTCCAAAACAATATTTCTCTTGAAAAAAGTCTTTTTTATCTTATTAATTCCTATTCTAATTTCTTCTTGCGTAGAGCCAGAACTTGAATTTACTATGCCCGATGACCAGTTGGTTAAGTTACTATATGATATTCAGGTCGCGGAGGCAGCCTTGCAAACTGTTCACAGTACCGTAAAAGACAGTGTGGTAGCCATTTATTATGACCAAATCTATGAATTACATGGAGTGGACCAAACTATTCTAATGGAGAATATTGAAATTCTGAAAAAGAGCCCAGTTAAGTCTAATAAGATCTATAAAAAGGTATTGGAGTATCATAAGGAGGCCAAAAAAGAAAAAAAGTGAAAATCTCCAGGGCGGAAATTTTCACTAAGACTTATAAGAGAATAATTAAAAGGCTACGACAAATCTAATCAGTTTTTTACAGTTTATAACCACAGAACGACATTTTAACACTCTTTTCTTTCAAAAAAAATAATTTTATGTAATCTATCCGCCAAAAGGTATATTATTCAGGTTTCTCAATAAAATCATTTTTGGCGGTGCAAATTCATCAATAAACTTAATACTAACTTAATATGGATTTTGAGTTAGAGCACCTCATTTTTGTAACTTTACAACGGAAAATGGTGTAGTCAAAAAAACTCAAGTCATTTTACCCCTGATGCATTTTAATAATTTTTTAATAGCTATAGAATGGAAACACAGTACAAAATATTGGTGGCAGACGATGACGAAGATATTCTAGAGTTTATTAGATATAATCTAGAAAAACAAAACTATAAGGTGGTAGTTGCCACCCATGGAAAAGAAGCTATTGAACAAGCGGAACGGGAAGCCCCTGATTTAATCATCCTAGATATTATGATGCCAGAGATGGATGGAGTAGAGGTTTGTAGGTACTTGCGGTCTCAGCCAAAATTTCAAAAAACGATCATTACCTTTCTTACAGCCAGAAGCGAAGATTTTACCCAAATTGCTGCATTAGATGTTGGAGGAGATGATTTTATTAAAAAACCAATTCGTCCTGGGGTTTTATTAAGTAGAATCAAAGCATTATTGCGTCGAACGAATCGGAACACAGAGGATCAAACTGATCAAGTGATACAAGTTGGCGATTTAATGATTGATCGAGAAAAAGTACTGGTTCAGAAAAATGGATTAACCATTGATCTTGCAAAAAAGGAATTTGAGTTAATTGCTTTATTATCAGGACGTCCGGGAAAAGTATTTACGCGAGAAGAGATCTTTAAAAAGATTTGGGGAGTAGATGTGATTGTTGGAAATCGTACGATTGATGTTCATGTTAGAAAAATAAGGGAAAAAATAGGAGATGAATGCATTAAAACGGTTAAAGGAGTAGGATACAAAGTAGATCCTGTTTAGTTTTTTTATTATGAAAGAGAATATTACTCCCAAACAGTTGGCACTTATTGCGGCCGTGGCCATCGCTGCGATTGTTTTTCTAGTTCAGCTACTCTTTGCACGAATTTCTAATTTTTCAACCAATCTAGGCCATTGTCTAGGGATCGCTGCCACTATCTCGATACCAACGTACTTCATCGTTTTCTTTTTATTAAAAAACTATATTTATCGCAAGATAAAATTGATTTATAAAAGCATTCATCGTGAGAAAACCAATACCTCTCTCAAAATGGAAACGATGGATTATGGAAAAGATATTATTGAAGAAGCGGAAAAGGAAGTAAAAGAATGGGCTTCTCAGCAACAAAAAGAAATTGACAATCTTAAATCTTTAGAGGAATACCGTCGAAACTTTATTGGAGATATTTCGCATGAATTAAAAACACCGCTTTTTAATATTCAAGGCTATATTCATACACTTTTAGATGGTGCTTTATACGATGAAAAGATCAATTTAGAATACCTAAAGAGAGCAGCTACCAATGCAGAACGACTTCACCTGATCGTTGAAGATCTTGAAGTTATTTCTAGAATGGAATCTGGAGAAAGTTCTCTTTATATTGAACGGTTCAACCTCATCAAATTGACCAATGAGGTAATGGATGAAACAGAGATGATCGCCAAAAAGAAAAAGATTTCTATTAGATATAAAGAAGATTACACCCGTTCCTTTGAAGTTCAAGCCGATCGAGAAAGTATTCGTCAGATTCTTGTAAACCTAATCGTCAATTCTATCAAGTATGGTAAAGAATCGGGAACCACTCAAATTGGTTTTTATGATATGGATGAATATATTTTAGTAGAAGTGGCAGATGATGGTATCGGGATTGAGAAAAAACATCTATCCCATATTTTTGATCGTTTCTATCGGGTAGAGAAAAGTCGCAATCGTTCTAAAGGTGGTTCAGGGCTCGGCTTATCAATTGTTAAGCATGTTATTGAGGCACATGGAACAACCATCAACGTCCGGTCAAATCCTGGAGTAGGAACTAACTTTGGATTTACCTTAAAAAAACCTTAACCAAACGCTTTCTACAGAATTCCTTAGAATTGGGTAGCTTTACCCCGAAACAGGAATAATTAGTAACCTATTCACCATTTAGTTATTAAGAAGGAAATAATTTACCGAATCTTTACGTCTTAATGGAATAGTTAATTACTAGAACTTTTTTACACTCTACAGAAATGACCGATAAACTATCCCTTGCTAAGAAAAATAAATCTAATATTTTTCTTGACCCCTTTGGAAATATCCTATTTTTTAAACGGGCATTAACAGGTTGGTTAGGAATTGCAACTTATCGACACCTCAATATTATTAATAAAACTGATGTCATTGGCGCAGATTTCTTGATGGATTTACCAGATAAGAATGTACTTTTTGTGGCGAATCACCAGACTTACTATGTGGATGTAATTGCACTTTATCATATTTTTGGTAGTGTAAAATGGAAGTTTAAAAATATCAATAATCCACTATATTTATTATTACCAAGAGTAAAAGCCTATTATATTGCTGCAGAAGAGACCATGAAAGAAAGTGGTTGGCTAGCTCGTCTATTTTCATATGCAGGCGCTGTGACCGTTAAACGTTCTTGGCGAAGTAAAGGAAAAGATGTAATTCGTAGTTCTGATGTAAAAGCACCCGCTAAAATCAAAACAGCTTTGGAATATGGTTGGGTGGTAAACTTTCCACAAGGAACCACAAAGGTAGGTGCTCCTGTCCGAAAAGGTTCTGCCAGTCTCATTAAAAAATATCGTCCGATTGTGGTTCCGGTTAGGCTGACAGGTTTTGATGAAGCTTTCGCTAAAAAAGGAGTCAAAATTAAAAATCCAGGAACCCAACTCAAAGTTCAATTCGGTGAACCCATCCAATTTGGTACCGATACCAAGGTAGAAGAAATACAAACCTATTTAGAAAAAGTGATTATCGGGGAATTCTAATTAATAAGTTTAATCTGGAGTGCTTTATGGATTGATTAATAATCAATTAGACATGAGTGCTTAGATTTACACTATTTTAAAATGTCAAAATATAATTTTACTCAGACGAAATTTTTTTGCTCTTTTGTTCTGAAACATAACATAACCAGTTCTCCATTAATAAAAGAAGGGGAGTCTTCTTGACTTTGTTGAGGATAAAATACAAGATTTCAGTAGTAACGCACCTCTCCGGAATCCGCATATCCACGAATCAAAAAATCCGTACATCCTTTACTTCATCCTAGGCGTAGCCACCACGTCCTGCCCTGCAAAATCTTCCTTTAAATACTTAAAGTATCCCGCAACAGCAATCATACCAGCATTATCCGTACAATATTGAAATCCAGGGATATAAGTATCCCAACCCAATCTTTTACCTGTTTCTTCAAAAGCTGTTCTTAAACCAGAATTCGCAGAAACTCCTCCAGCAATAGCTACTTCGGTGATTCCTGTCTCTATAGCAGCTTTTTCTAGTTTATTTAATAGAATACTTACAATCCGATCTTGAATCGACCGACAGATATGGTTTATGTTTTCTTTTACAAAGTCAGGATTCTCTTTTAATTGATTTCTAAGAAAATATAAAATCGAAGTTTTTAGTCCACTAAAGCTAAAATCTAGACCTTCGATTTTTGGCTCTGTAAATTGATATAGTGGTTCTCCCGTTTGTGCTAGCTTATCAACCAAAGGCCCAGCCGGATAATCTAATCCCAATAATTTCCCACTTTTATCAAAAGCTTCTCCAGCGGCATCATCAATCGTTGATCCAATTACCTCCAAAGTATAAGGATCACTTACCTTGACAATTTGCGTATGCCCACCAGAAACCGTCAAACATAGAAAAGGAAATTTGGGCTTAGGGTCTTCTGCAAAATGCGCCAACACATGCGCTCGCAAGTGATGTACTTCTATCATCGGAATTCCTAAACTCAATGCCATGCCTTTTGCAAAGCAAACACCAACATGCAACGAACCAATAAGTCCAGGACCTCTGGTAAATGCAATGGCAGATAATTCTCCTCGAGCAACTCCCGCTTTTACCAAAGCCTGATCCACCGTAGGAACAATATTGATCTGATGTGCACGAGAGGCGACTTCTGGAACTACTCCTCCATAGTCTTTATGTACTTTTTGGCCAGCTGTCACATTACTTAAGACGACACCGTCTTTTAAAACTGCCGCGGAGGTGTCATCACAGGAAGATTCTATCGCAAGGATAATTACACTCATATTGAACTAATATATTTTTTATAATATTCTTATTTTTTAGAAGTTGCTTAATAATTCCAAAAGCAGCCGAGAATTAGAGAAAATTATTCAAATTGAACCTCTTTTTTTCTTGCATGTTCGCGCTATGGAAGAAAAAAAAGGTGATGAGTTGGATAATTTTATCAATTTGTAGGCAATTTGGGAGTTTTTAAACAACTTCTTACTATAAAACCAATTGATTGTTGTAATTTTACAGTGGACTGAAAAACGTCCACAAAAAACAAAAACATCCGCTAATATCCACAAATATTAGCAAGCACTTTTTTGACTAGACGACATTTGCGGGTTTGCCGCTACTCTCCGGCGGTACTGCCGGAGCCTGGGAGGCCGAAATTGGAAAAATGTCTTAGTCAAAAACATATTGAGAAAATACCATTATACATCACTGATGTGTAATGGTATTGCCGTTTTATATTTACTGATACTAAATCGAAAGACATGTTTAAATCGAAAAAAGTCAAAAATGTTATAGGTAACAATCCTGCAGCACCTATTAACGAAGCACCAAATCAGGTTTGTAATAATATTTCACCTGGTACGCACATTGAAGGAAAATTTATTACTTCTGAGGATATACGTTTGGATGGAAGGGTTACCGGGGAGATTTTGTGTCATAAAAGACTGGTAATGGGAGAACATGGCCATATGAATGGCGATGTTGTTTGTCAAGACTCTAGCATCAAAGGGAAGATTTTTGGTACTTTTAAGGTAAAAGGACTATTACATCTCTTAGCAACAGCTAAATTAGAAGGAAAAATTATGGCTAAGAAAATGGTCGTAGATGAAGGAGCTTCCTATAGTGGAGAATGTTTAATCGGCGAACAGCATGTGAAGTAATTTGATTACCAAAACACGCTCTAAAACGAACTTTTTTACCCAAATACCACCATTTGTGGTTTGCATAGCATCTTTTTATTAAAACTATGAAGTTTTTAAACAACTTCTATATTGCATTTTAATAAATTTTACTATTATTGCGATACACAAAATAAAAAAACCTCTTCTTATGAGATTAATCATCAACTTAGTATTAGTTGCCCTCGTTGCACTGCTAATTTATGTACTTTACAGCAGTATCAATGAACCAATTGCTTTCCAAGCTGAAAAAGACCGCCGTGAGGGGGCAGTTATTGATCGTTTAACCGATATCCGTAAAGCTCAGGAATTATACCGAGAAGTTCATGGAGAATATTCTAAAGACTTTCCCAGCTTAGTGAGCACGATCAGGACTGGTAAAATTCCTGTAGTGAAAGTAGTTGGTGATCCGGATGATCCAACCAATACGGATGCAATTCGATATGACACTACCATGGTTCCTGCCATGGACTATTTCAAGGACTATGAAACTACAGTAGCTAAGCGAACCATCAATTTAGATTCGTTAAGCTATGTTCCTTTTACCAAAGGACAGCAGTTTCTTGTACAAGCAGATACTTTAACTTACCAGAGTACCTTGGTAAACGTGGTAGAAGTGGGTATTCCAAGAACGGAGTTTATGGGGCCTTATGCAGATGCTCGTTTTAAGCGATATGATGCGTCCTACGATCCAAACAAAACTATTAAATTCGGTACGATGTTCGCGCCAAACTTATCAGGAAATTGGGAACGGTAAACTTCGAAATTGTTGAAAGTAATTTCGTAAAAAAATATACTGACACCTATGACCTATCCATTCTTGTAGGAATGGATAGGTTTTCTTTTTTGGTCAGTGATCCTCAACAGAATAT
>CALGJS010000012.1 GCA_937927835.1 uncultured Saprospiraceae bacterium
TGTAAGGGTTGTAACAAGTTTCGTTTTGACAAATGTCGACGGACGTCGCATCAGGGGTGAAAGAAGCAATATTAACTGGGTAAGTATAAGTGGTAGTTGAAGGTGCTGGACAACCTCCTCCTAAGTTAGTATTATCTAAAGTAATCGTCACCACAATATTGGTCATACCTCCTGGTCCACCAGGTGTTGGAATAATAGTGACTGAAGAGCCATTCGTAGGACCAGAAAAACTAGCAATCGAAGGATCATCGGAAGCCCAACTAAAATTATCAGAAAGACAACCCGTTAGGGTTAGCGTACTAGGTCCACAGAGCAATAGTGTACTAGGATCTACAGAATTACAAGTTCCACCACCTTGAACTTGATCTTCTTGTGGAGCTCTCATACTGGCAATCCATTCTGCATTATTACAGTTGTTTGCTTGACCAGGAGTGGCTGGTAAAGAGGTCCAGTTAGCTACATTTCGAAAGTTATCATCAATGGCATTGAAAAAACTAAATTGTGTCGCGGCTGGCAAAAGAAGACCATCAGGTCCTCCCGTGATCTGTACAACAAAAGGACAACCATTATTATCTGCCGCACCATATCCTAATCCATGCAAGTAAGCACCAGTGGGTGTACGAAGTTGACAAGCATCTCCTTGATTTCTTAAACGAATGGCTCCACCAAAAGCATCCCCAAAAATAAATCCAAAAGTATTTCCAACACTATAATTCGGATTACCATTATTTAGATTACAGTCGCGACTATTACATGGATCTGCTGGAGTATTAGAACCAACAGGTGTAAGCGTCCCACCTCCACTAGTCGCCTGTTCGAAATATCCTGGAGTGCTCATCGCAGGAATATTAATCGTATAATCACAAACATCGACATCTAATGCGCCAGGGCCTCCAAGCGTGATTATTGTTCCTGCTGGCACGGTCGCCCACAAGGGATTATCGATTTTAAATCGAATGAATCCGGTCGCAATACCTATACCTGATAAAGCTTCTGGAGTAGGACAGTTTACAAAGTCTCCATTATTATCATCAATGATAATCCCTTGAATATTGACAAGTTCACAAGGAGCGCCGACAACCACCATTTCAATGAATTCACTTCCACCAGGAGAAAATTCATTGATCATAAGTTGACTAGAGGAGGTAGTTGGCATTGTTAGACCGATGAAGAGGCAAAGCACTAACAATTTTTGGGTACGAATAAATTGGCTAAATAATAACGAATAAGTTCGTTTCATTTTAGTGTAAATTTTGGTTAAGTAGGTGATCCCACTTGTAAGGTTAAAGTAGCTAGTAAGATAGCATAGTTGTATTGCGACTCATAGGTAAGATTTTCTAATTATCAATAAAAATGATTAGAGCATCTTAAGACTAAGAAACTGAGGGATTAATTCACAAAATAACGTGTCTGGAAGGAAGAAGGGCAGTGTGTATGTTATCGTTTTATTAATTCACTTGGTTAGTAAATCTTTTTAAGTAATGGCCGAAAAATAAGTTCCGCATTTTGGCAAGGGGATTTTGTTCCAAAACGACTCAAAAAATGCAGGAAACCTAATGGTTTTCAAGGCTTTTTGAGGAAGTATTGGAGCAAAAGAGCCAGCCATAAATCGGGAAGTTATTATTTGACCATTACTAACTCCTTCCTGAGTCTCAAATTTACGGAAATTATCCCGTAATTGTAAGCCTCAATCCTGCCTATCTTCCCCTTAAAAAGCCTATTTTTGTTCTTTTATTAAAAAAACGTACTATATATGCAACGTAGTGAACAAGAAATAGTCCGTCGAGAGGCTATGCAAGCACTCCGAGACCTCGGAGTAGATCCTTATCCAGCCGCCGGTTTTGCGGTGAATTTTTCTACCAATGATTTTAAAACAGCCAACTTTGATGAGCTATTGATCAAAGACTTAGCGAGTCTAGCCAAAATTGGTGAGGCTGGTGCCAAAAAGTTAATGGAATTATTCAAAGCAAAGAAATTTCGAACGAGTTCTATTAAGGAAGAGGAAGCGTTTACTGCTTTGGAAATAAGCGATCCTGTAACTTTTGATGCTTCGGCCAATCGAGAACCGATGGATCTAGAAGCTTATATCAGTGGATTACGATCTGCTAATCTTGGTGCATATGGTCCTGACAAACTTCCTGAACTAAGAATTGCTGGACGATTTATGGGACAACGTGGTCCTTTTGCTAAGCTGCAGGATGCCGACGGTGTCATTCAGTTATACATGCAAAAAGGAAAAATGGGAGCCACTGACGAAGAGAAAGAGTTGACAGACAAAGTGGTAAAACTATTACACATCGGTGATTATATCGGAATCGTGGGAGAACTTTTTGTTACGCAAACTGGAGAGGTAACCATTAAAGTAAAAGCGTTACACTTTTTAAGTAAAGCGTTACGAAACTTACCAATCGTAAAGCGAGACAAAGAAGGAAATATTTACGACGCCTTTACAGATCCAGAATTGAGATATCGACAGCGATATGTAGATTTAGTAGTGAATCCACAGGTGAAAGAAGCATTTGTGAAGCGAACTAAAATGTACAATTCTATTCGTAATTTTTTAAATGAAAAAGAATATTTAGAGGTAGAAACACCGATCCTTCAGCCACTATATGGTGGTGCAGCGGCACGTCCATTTAAGACACATCATAACACTTTAGACATGACGCTATATTTGCGAATTGCTAATGAGTTGTATTTAAAGAGATTGATCGTAGGTGGCTTTGATGGCGTGTATGAATTTTCTAAAGATTTTAGAAATGAAGGGATGAGTCGTTTTCATAATCCTGAGTTTACGCAGATTGAATTGTATGTTGCATACAAAGACTACGAGTGGATGATGAACTTGGTAGAAGAAATGGTAGAGAAGGTAGCTATGGATGTAAATGGAACGACAAAAATCCAAGTTGGAGAAAATGTGATTGATTTTAAACGTCCTTGGAAGCGATATACCATGTACGAAGCGATTGAGCATTTCACTGGAATTGATATCTCAGAAATGAGTGAGTCCGAAATATTTGCTACTGCTAAAAAACTGCATGTACCCGTAGATGAAACAATGGGTAAAGGAAAATTAATTGATGAAATATTTGGTGAAAAATGTGAAGGTGAATTAATTCAACCAACGTTCATTACTGATTATCCAATCGAGATGTCTCCATTGGCTAAGAAGCACCGTACCAAGCCTGGTTTAGTAGAACGTTTCGAAGCAATTTGTAATAAAAAAGAAATTTGTAATGCTTTCTCTGAATTGAATGATCCAATTGATCAGCGCGAACGTTTTGAAGCGCAGCTTGAACTTGGAAAGAGAGGAGATGATGAAGCGATGGTTTTGGATGAAGATTTCCTTCGTGCACTTGAGTATGGAATGCCACCTACGGCAGGTTTAGGAATCGGAATGGATCGTCTTGCGATGATTATGACCAACTCAAATTCTATTCAGGATGTGTTGTTTTTCCCGCAAATGAAGCCGGAAGATCAAGACGGAGAAGCGAAGGAAGAAGAAGCTGAATAGGAATAGGAATTAGAATAGGAATTAGAATTAGAATAGGAATAGGAATTAGAATTAGAAGTTTCAAACAATTTAGGATCGCTGATTGTCTATGATAACGAATGGAGAATCTGGTCAAGAGTTATGTGTAAAAACCTAACAAATGGTCAAATGGGCGTAGCCCAACTACTATTATTTAGTATAAAATTTATTCGCTAAATATAATAGATTCACCAAAAAATAGAAGCCTAAATAAGTTCTGATGAAGAGCCAGGCAGCATTTTTTATTCACGGTTTATTTAAAAATAAAATGATGAAAAAACGAGCATTTCAAATTTTACTACTTGCTATTACTTTTATCGGTTTTACCGCTTGTTCAACGCAAACTCCTGAAGAAAAACGCAAAGAAGAACTTGCGGAGAGTGCTGGAAAATTAGCAGAATCTACACAGGATTTTGTAGACCAACTTGGTTCAAATGCGGAAGGAACGGTCACCGATGCGATCAAAGGATTGGAAGAGGCCGTTGGAAAAATCAAGACGGATAAAGACCTAAAAGATCCAGTGAATTTTCGTGTTCTAAAGGAATTATTACCAGAAAAAGTAGCTGGAATGCCTCGAACAAAGCATAGCGGAAAAACGACGGGAGCGATGGGTTTTAAAATCTCTATGGCAGAAGCTTCTTATAAAGATGGTGACCAAAAATTAGAAATTGATATCGTGGATGCAGGAGGAGTTGGAACTGCTTTAATGGGCAATGCCATGTGGTCTAAACTAGAAATTGATGAAGAGTCCGATGATGGATTTAAACGTACAATTGAAATTAATGGTAATAAATCTTACCAAGAATGTAGTAATAATAACAAACGTTGTCAATTAGCCATGATGGTCGCTGACCGTTTTGTCGTCTCATTGGAAGGTCGTAATGTAGATATGGATCAGTTGATGAGCATTGCTAAAGACATGAATGTACGTAAGCTAGAAGATCTTTAAGATTTATTGGCTTTTGGCAATCGATCGTGAAAATGTAATAGCGATTGACTAGTGTTTTTATTATAGATATAAAGAATAAGGGTATGTTCCTTACTCAGATGTGGATGAAAAAAAATCTTAATCGGGTAATGAATATATCCATATTCTTCAAATAATTTTATCGCCTTTTTTCGGGAAGGATGCCGAAATAATTTCAATGTTGCCGCGTCCGCAGGCAATGGCAAATCTTCATACCCTTCTTCTGACAAAAACTGTCGCAACATTCCGTAACTTTGTTCCAAGCTGCCACCACCAAAGACGGTGCGGTAACGCAAACCATCACTAATGCCACCTAAGTGCTTAGCGTCTTTTGGAGGGAAGAATTTACTGATTTTTTTTATCTCAATTAGTTCATCTATTGGCATCATAGTCTTTCGTTGAATCTGCCTTCTCTGGTTAGCAGGTTAAAGTTGTAATTAAAACAAATATAAACTTTTTGTTTTTAAAAAATAAATAATGCCAACTATTATTTTTAAAATTTTTCTAGGACTCGTTTTTTTAATTGCAATGACACAGTTTTCGATAGATCTTTCTTATCAAGAAGTGGCCATTCCGATTACAGGGCAGAGTTTGGGAGTTTTGGTCATTGCTTGCTTGTTGGGAGCGAGAATTGGAGGTCTGACGATCCTATTATATTTACTGGTAGGAGGGATGGGATTACCGGTGTTCGCCAATGGCGGTTCGGGTT
>CALGJS010000013.1 GCA_937927835.1 uncultured Saprospiraceae bacterium
GTTAAGAAAATTTCACAAAAAAACAGGTGGTTGGCTATTCGGTTATCTGAGTTATGATTTAAAAAATAAAATAGAGAAGCTCAGTTCCCAAAACCCTGATCATGTTCAATTTCCGGAAATGCATTTTTTTCAGCCGACTTATTTAATAAAAATATTTCGCAATAAAATAGAAATAATCAGCCAAAAAGAATTACCAACTGATCTTTGGAAAACGATTAAGACAATACCAAATACTCCATTTCCTGAACCTCTTACTATCGCTCCAGACAAGATTAAATCCAGAATCAGTAAAGCGGATTATCTAAAGACCATTTCCAAAATAAAAAACAATCTTTTACTCGGTGATATTTATGAAATGAATTTTTGTCAAGAATTTTATGTGGAAAATATCAATCTTGATCCTGCTGCACTTTTTGAAAAATTCAATAAAATTAGCAAAGCACCTTTCTCCACTTTCTATCGATTAGACAAAAAATTTTTACTTAGCGCTAGTCCAGAACGTTTTCTAAAAAAAGAAGGAAAACAACTCATATCACAACCGATCAAAGGCACTATAAAACGAGGAAAAACTACTAAAGAAAACAAACAGCTTACCCAACAATTATTTAAGAGTAAAAAAGATCGTTCCGAGAATGTAATGATCGTCGATTTAGTCAGAAACGACCTTTCTCGAACCTGTCTACCGGGTACCGTCCAAGTAAAAGAGTTATTTGGTATCTATCCGTTTGCTCAGGTAAACCATTTAATTTCAACTATTACAGGCACTTTAGCACCATCAATGGATTTTGCGGATGCGCTTAAAAATGCTTTCCCAATGGGATCAATGACCGGAGCGCCTAAAATTCGGAGTATGGAGCTAATCGAGGAATACGAACAGTCAAAACGGGGACTTTATTCAGGAGCAGTTGGATATATCACTCCTGAAGCAGATTTTGATTTTAATGTAATCATTCGGAGTATGTTGTATGATGCATCTAACAGCTATCTTTCCTTCCAAGTAGGTGGAGCCATTGTCAATGATTCAGTTCCAGCATTGGAGTATGAAGAATGTCTTCTCAAGGTCGTGGGAATTCGTCAATCCTTGTGTAAATCATCAGTTTAGAAAAACTTCAACAATCTCACAACCCTACTTAGAGTTTAGATGTTAGTGTAAACATCTGTTCTTTAGGATGCTATTAATCAATAGTAAGCCTCCCCATCACCGATTACCTTCCTCGTTTTTGCTTAATTTTGTTATATAATGAATATATATTTCAACGATACAATGGCTTTCCTACGGAAGTTAACCATCCGGCGGCTTTGGAACATCACCAAGGTATTTGTCTCCTTTTACGTAACCAAATGGACTCGTAAACCGATTCAATGGGGAATGCCAATGACCGTCAGTATGGAACCAACTACTGCTTGTAATTTGCGGTGTCCGGAATGTCCTAGTGGGTTACGTGCTTTTAGTCGCCCTACGGGAAATTTGAAAGAAGACTTTTTTCGAGATACCATCGATGAGCTACATAAGGAATTGCTATATCTAATTTTTTATTTCCAAGGAGAACCTTATATCAATCCAAAGTTTTTGGAAATGGTTAAATATGCGGATGAACGAGGTATTTATACCATTACTTCTACCAATGCACATTTTCTTAATGATGAGAATGCTCGCAAAACGATTGAGTCTGGTCTTAATCGACTAATCATCTCTGTAGATGGAACGACACAGGAGGTGTACGAAAATTACAGAAAGGAAGGTAAACTGGAAAATGTGCTAAAGGGTGCTCGAAATGTAGTTAAGTGGAAAAAGAAATTAAATTCAAAGACTCCTCATATTATTTTCCAATTTTTGGTGGTCAAACCAAACGAACACCAAATTCCAGAAATTTATAAGCTAGCGAAAGAAGTTGGCGTGGACGAAGTAAAACTGAAGACCGCACAAGTTTACGACTACGAAAATGGAAACGACCTAATTCCAACCATTGATAAATACGCTAGATACCGCCAAACAACTAATGGCACCTATGAGGTCAAAAACGAATTACTCGATCACTGCTGGAAGCTATGGCACGCCTGCGTAATCACCTGGGATGGCTTGGTGGTACCTTGTTGTTTTGATAAAGATGCTACCCATCGTTTAGGAGACTTAAAAAAAGGAACCTTTAAAGAAGTATGGCAAGGACCAGCCTATCAAGGCTTTAGAACAAAACTACTAAAAGGACGGGATCAAATTGATATTTGTAAAAATTGTACAGAAGGTTGTAAAGTCTGGGCCTGATTTATTTCACAAAAAAAATCCCGTTTAAACAAAAGAATGCTCAAATGGGATCCGTAGGACTACCTACTTTAGGTGTGTTACAAAAGCTGTATTAGGTGATACTAATAATATGCTTTGGGACAGCAGTAAAATTAAAAATTAAATTGACACCGTACAATCAATACTATTACTTTTTACCAACATTCTCTTTTTTAGAAATTCTTTGAGAAAATTTTAACCCCAAGATGAAAAAATCTATTATTACTTATAACGTAAATGGTATTCGCGCAGCTGTAAAAAAAGGGTTGCTGGATTGGATGCAAGAAGGTCAGTATGATATCGTTTGTTTACAAGAAACCAAATGCCAACCAGATCAAGGACCAATCGAAGAACTAGAAGCCATGGGTTACCACCATTGCTGGCATAGTGCACAGAAAAAAGGCTATAGTAGTGTTGCGACTTTTTCAAAAGTAAAACCAGATCACATTGTAGCCGGTACAGGAATGGAAAAATATGACGTCGAAGGTCGGGTGTTGAGAACAGATTTTGGGGACACCACAATTCTAAATTGTTATTTTCCTTCTGGCTCTAGTGGCGAAGAAAGACAAGCGTTTAAATACGAATTTTTAGCTGATATTTTCGATTGGGTAAAAAAACTAAAAAAGAAAAGATCGAAATTAATTGTCGTTGGCGATTATAATATTGCTCATGATGATATCGACATTCATAATCCAAAAGGAAATAAAAACTCTTCAGGATTTCTACCAGAAGAACGCGCCTGGATGACTAAGTGGTTAGAAAGTGGATTTACGGATAGCTTCCGAAATTTAAATCCAGAAACACAGGAATTTAGTTGGTGGACTTACCGTTTTAACTGCCGAGCAAAAAATAAAGGCTGGCGAATTGACTATCAATGTGTAACTGATAATCTTAAAGATCAGCTTAAATCAGCCCGACAATTAGGCGATGCAGTCCATTCGGACCACTGCCCCGTTTTAATTGAAATTGACTTATAACTGACCGATCCTAACGAAGGAAGGTGACATACGGCAGTACGTCAAGGGAAGGCACCGCGAAATCGACAAAGGAGATTCATGAGCGAAGCGAACTAAAGCGGACGGGATGGCTGAAGAATTCGTGAATTTCTGGTCTGCAGATTTGCTGTGAATTGGAGTTACCGTATTACGTGACCAATTTACTAAGTACCCAGCTTCCTTAGTTTACCGAACTACTGATAAAGACAACCTCCTACTTTTCTACAGGTTGAGGATTCATTATTTGCGCCAAAAGTTCTTTCGTTGGGGCATGATCAATCGACTCTTTTTCAGCAATAGCAATCGCTTTGTTGGCCGTTTTGATGGCTTTGCGTTTTTTACCTAGACTGTGGTACAAATGTGCCAAAGTATCGTTATTATAATAATTGCTATTGAGTTTGATGGATTTTTTAGCAAGCTTTACTGCCTGTTTTAGTCTACTTTTTTCTTTTGTAATTCGAAAGAAGGTCCAAGCCGCTTCGTTTAGTTCAGCTTGATCATCCGCCTTATATTTTTTATAATAAGTATTTGCCGCATCCATATATTTTTCACGATCTCCTGCTTGTCGGTAATACGTCATCGAAAAGCGGGATGTCATCTGCTCTGCTCGGTCGGGATATGCTTTTTTGAATAATCTTTCAATCTGAGCTAGACCACTATCATCTTTGGTATCTTCTATAGAACCATAAATTACTTCTTGCACTTTAGACATCACAGCATTCTGGCCATACATAGCTGCAAATGATTTTTTGTTAGCTAACAAGTAATCAAATAGTTCAGAATTAGCATCTACAATATTCGAAAAAAGAAATTCTTGGTTTTCTTCTGTTCCCCAATCATCTTGTGTCTTTAAGTATTCGAGCGCAATATCATCATGACTACCATCCGCAATATCATAGCGAATCTTGGTATACTTCTTTAAAAATTCTGGACTACGATCACCGTCTTGATATTTTTTTTCAAAACTAAATAATCGTCCTGAAGGATCAACTGCTTCATTTCCTAAGGCTAGAAATTCATTAACATCGTGGAAGCCTGCGGTACGGTGCATAATTTTTCCATCACCATCAATAAATAGAAAAGTAGGAAAAGCATTGACATTATAATCTCTAGCCAGTTTTATTCCCTGTCCTTTTTCCATATCCATTTTTACGTTGATAAACATGGCATTGTAAAAACTACCAACTTCCATCTGAGGAAAGACATCCCGATCCATCTTTTTACAGGGACCACACCAGGTCGTGTAGGCATCGACAAAGATCAATTTATCTTCCGCTTTCGCTTGCGCTAGAATAGAGGACCAATCGTCTTTCTTAAATACAATACCATCACTGCCTTGTGCCATTAAACCAATGCTTATTAAGCAAAGTAAGGCGAGAATATTTATTTTTTTCATGTTCGTTTGATTTGAAGCACTATCTTCCTAAAGACTGAATTAACTGCTCTGCGGCTTTTTCTTTCGCCATATCTCCTTTTGCCATTTTTTTGGCTTTTTCCGCTACTTTGATCGCATCTTTGGATTTACCCATCTTTTTCAAAATTTGGGCCTGCGTAAAATAATACGCAATATCGGTGCCACTACTGGCAGCAGATTTAGCGTATTTCTCTGCCTGTTTTAGCGCCTGTGGATTTTTGCCAAACTGCTTAGCTACCGTTACCGCCAGTTTATGAAGACTATCAGGCTTTTTCTTATAGATTTTTGCCAATTTATCCGCTGACTTAAGGTAAGCCCCTGGTTCTTGATCTGCCGCATGATAACGCATTGCATGTGTTTGTTCAAAAGCGTCCGCCTTCTCAGGAGCAGTAGTTCTTAACTTAGCAGTAGCCTCTGTAATCAAATCATAGTATTTATATTCGATGGCTTTATCTGCCGTACGCATACAAGCTGCTTCGATACGATCATTCACTTCTTCTGCAGAGGTCAATCCTTGAACTGCAGTTTTATGTTTAATTAATAAATCAAAAATCCGAGAATCAGCTTCTGTAGTTGCTTCTAGGATAAACTTAAGATTTTCTTCCGTAGTTAAATCTTTTTGTGATTTAATATAATCGTTGGCAATTTTAAGACTAGGCTTTCCCGCTTTATTTAAAGCCTTTACGTAATTATAAACCAAATCATAATCTCTTTTTCCGTCTTTATAATCCGCTTCATAGTCACCACTTTTATCATTTTTTTTCATAGCCATTTGTCCCAATTGGATAAACTGCTCAGGACTTTTACCACCTTTGGTGACATGCGCAACCTTTCCATCTCCATCAATATAATATAAGGTTGGAAAAGCAGAGACAGGATATTTTTTTTGAAATTTTCGACCTGGTGTTTTTTCCATATCGATTTTCATACTGACAAAATTTTTATTGTAAAATTCACCAACCGCATCTTGAGGAAATACTTGCTTAGACATACGCTTACAAGGCCCACACCAAGTAGTATAGGCATCGACAAAGATTAGTTTATCTTCTTTTTTTGCTTTCTCTAAAGCCTCTTCCCAAGTTCCGTTAAAAAAGTCGATTCCTCCTGCTTGTACGGAGGTGGCTAGAAATAAAATGAGGAGACTAAAAATGAGTTGTTTCATGATGGATTAGTTTATTTTTTATTAAGAGCTTCTCTAGATTACCAATAATATGAATCTGGGTTTAAATATAGACTTCAAATTCTGGTTCGTACTAGAACTTAGACTCTAAAATAATGATATTCTAAGATACCTGCTATTAAGGATGAAAGATAAATGGTCCGCTAGGACTAGAAGCGCATAATTTAACAAAAATCTAACAGTTTTTGATGAGATCACCATTGATTCTACCTCCCTACTTTGCAAGTAAGTCGTTAAACTATTCAGATCATAAAAGTAAGTATTGAATTAGCTTAGATGAATCTATCTGCCAGCGGTTGCTGGACTGGAAAACGGAGAAATAGTAATGGATAATAAATCAGTATGGGAGCCATGAAAAACGTTTAGATCAACAGGCCCTTCGATTCCTGCAACGCTTCCTCGGTTCCCATATTGCCAAAAATTCCAGTTTTTATTCTCTAATAAAATCGGTGTTTTTTTAGCGTTATAACGAGCAATCCATAAAGTATGATCTGCAAAATCTTCTGCTAAGTACTGATTGTAGTATTTCATATTGGTATAAATAATGGGCTGAACACCAAAGGCTGCCTCTACCATTTCTAGCCAAATTTTCAACCTCGCAACCATCACATCTTTATTGACATCATCCAGTACTTCTATATCTAATACTGGTGGTAAATCACCATGTTTAAGATCAACTTTTTCGATAAAGTGTTGTGCTTGCGCAATGGCAGAAGTACCTGGTCTAAAGAAATGATAGGCTCCACGGATAATTCCTGCATTTTCCATTTCTCTCCAATTCTGACAAAAAAGAGCATCACTAATTGTCTCCCCTTCCGTCGCTTTGACAAACCCAAAATCAATTCCTTCTGCTGCTACTTCGTACCAATTAATCTCCGCTTGATAGTGGGAAACATCTACTCCATGCACCGAAAAGTCAGGCATTCTTTCTGTTACCTGATTACAGGAAAAGAAAGAAATGGTGATCAGAACGATAAAAATGAGTAAATATCTCATGCGGTATGATTGGCTATCTTTTTACTTCAAAAATGGGAACGAATAAACTAATTTGAGGAGTGTTCATAGGTAAAGCGAGTTACTTATCATAACGTAAGATCGACAAAAAATTACATAATTACCAAGGCAATTTGAAATTTAGACCGCTAACCGACACTAGTTTTTTTGGAGCATAAACTGCAGAAATAGCAGTATTATGCTTTATCATTAGGCAAATTTTATACCGAATAAGAGTCCCATATTTAGGTTATTTTGGCCTTTCATTTAAAAAAATCATAATTATGCCCAATCTAAGGCAAGTATTTCTTAGTCATTTGGCTCAAACTAGCGAATTTCCAATGTTATTGGAAATTGAACGTGGAGAAGGTATTTATCTCTATGATCCAGAAGGGAAGTCGTATATTGATTTGATTGCTGGCATTGGCGTTAGTGCATTGGGACATTGTCATCCAACAGTCGTTGCAGCTATTCGTGAACAAAGCGAACGATACTTGCATACGATGGTTTACGGAGAATACTTATTAAGTCCACAAGTAAATTTAGCGAAAGCTTTGACAGACCTATTGCCAGATTCTTTGGATAGTGTTTATCTAGTCAATTCGGGAACAGAAGCAACAGAAGGCGCTATGAAACTAGCAAAGCGTTATACAGGTCGAGCCGAAATTATTTCTTGCTATAAAGCTTACCATGGTAGCACGCAAGGTTCGGCTAGTTTGATGAGTGACGATTACTTTACGAGACCTTACCGTCCTTTGCTACCAAATATTCAGCATATCGAATTCAATTGTGATTATTGTTTAAATAAAATCACTGAAAAAACAGCGGCAGTAATCATAGAAACCGTACAAGCAGAATGGGGAATTAGAAAACCGATCAATAATTATCTTAGAAAATTAAGAGACCGTTGTACGAAAACAGGTACGCTACTTATCTTCGATGAAATCCAGGCGGGTTATGGACGAACAGGCAGCTTTTTTGCATTCGAACAATACGACGTAGTTCCTGATGTTCTATTGTTAGCAAAAGGAATGGGTGGCGGAATGCCAATCGGTGCTTTTGTTGCTAATCAGCAGGTCATGAAAGTTTTCTCTAACAATCCTCTACTAGGCCATATCACCACTTTTGGTGGACATCCGGTTAGTTGTGCGGCTGCACTAGCCACTTTAAAATTCATAAAGTCTTCCAACATTATTGATTCGGTAAAAAAGAAAGAACAACTCTTTTTAGAAAAATTAGTGCATTCAGAGATTCGTCAAATCCGTAGTGCTGGATTATGGTTGGCCGTAGAACTGGATAGTTTTGAAAAGGTACAAAAAGTGATTAAAGTCTGTCTTGAAAAAGGTTTGATTACCGATTGGTTTTTGTTTAATGATCGTTCGATTAGAATTGCTCCACCCCTGATTATCACAGAGGAGGAAATTGAAAAAGCTTGTGAGATATTACTCGCGGGATTAGATGAATTATAAACCTGACGATGTCTGTGTTTCCAAACTTTTTTGCCGCTCCATCAACCCCCATAATATCCGCGAACCTATCGTAGTAACGATCGCAAATAGGGCCATTCCGCCTGCGCCATCTCCTGCCATATAATGTGCACTAAAAGCCATAACACCATCGAAGAAAAATCCAGCATACGCCCATTCTTTAAGCATTCTACTCAAACCAGATACTACAGCGACCACACCTAATACTTTAGCCGTTGCTAAGGGATACACCAACCAAGCTGGGAATTTCATATAATTCTCAAAATATCCAGTAACCATCTCGTAATTGGTAAAATACATATGTGCAGAAAAGAGAAACATTCCACACATTCCTATTGTGAATATCCAATAAGCTACCTTGAGTTTCATAAATTTTGATATTAATGATGTGAATAAAATCGGTTTATATTTTTATGTCCCTAAAAGTAAAAACTTAAATGAACATTTTAAACTTCTCTCCTATTAGTTGTCCGCCAAAAAACAATTTACCCTCACCGCAGCATTTGCGATGAGGGTAAATATTCTATTCAGTCTAGTGTATTTTTCACTAGAGTTCTTTACGTAATCTAGCTACGGAAATATTGAGTTGTTCACGGTATTTAGCAACCGTTCTTCGAGCAATATTATAGCCTTTTTCGCGCAAGATATTTTTAAGTTTTTCGTCAGAAAAAGGTTTGCGTTTATTTTCTTCATCAATAATATCTGTCAAAATTTTCTTCACCTCTAAAGTAGAAACTTCCTCACCACTACTCGTTTGCAGAGATTCAGAAAAGAAATCTTTAAGGCGCTTTGTACCGAATTCAGTTTGCACAAATTTACTGTTAGCCACTCGCGAAACAGTCGAAATGTCCAAGCCTGTAATATCCGCAATATCTTTTAAGATCATCGGGCGAAGCATCTTTTGATCACCCGTTCGGAAAAAATCATATTGGTATTGCATGATCGAATACATCGTCTTATACATCGTTTGTTGTCGCTGACGAATCGCATCAATAAACCATTTAGCAGAATCAATTTTTTGCTTGATAAATAACACTGCTTCTTTTTGCTGCTTATTACTACGAGGATCTTTACGACTCGCTTTATAAGACTTAAGCATGTCTTTGTAATGCTCATTAATCCGTAGATCTGGAGCGTTACGAGAGTTCAGCGTCAAGTCCAATTCTCCATCTCGATTAACAATGGTAAAATCAGGAACGATATATTGTGAAGAACGGCTATTACCGGATCGATGTCCACTTGCTGGCTTTGGATTTAATTTTAAAACCTGCTCGATACATGACCGTAACTGTCCCTCGGTGATATTGAGTTGTCGCTGTAATTTTTGATAATGTTTTTTAGAAAACTCGTCGAAGTATTCGGAGATAATACGAATCGCAATTCGCATCGTACGATCTTCTTCGTCAGAAAGATCCGTCGCGGTTTCTAGTCGGTGGCGAAGTTGTAATTCTAAACATTCCTGTAAATCGCGAGAACCGATCCCCGGAGGATCAAAACGTTGAATCAACGTCAATAATGCATTTATTTCTTCTACGGTTGTCTCTATATTCTGAGCAAAGACCAAATCATCTTTGATCGCTTCTGGTTCACGGCGTAGATAGCCATCATCATCTATACTTCCAATAATTTGCTTTGCAACTTTTTCTACTCTTTCATCAGTAAGTTTTAACATACCGAGTTGTTGTTCCAAATATTCGTGGAAAGTATCTTCTACTGCAATCGGCACCGTCTTATCTTCATCGTCGGCAGAATAGTTATTTGCATTTAATTTATAACTAGAAGGGTCATCTTCAATATATTCCGTTAGATAATCATCCAACTCATATTCGTCATCGCGTTCTATCTCCTCGTTTTCTACTTTTTCTTTTTCAGCTTCTTTATCTTTTGCAAAAGCATCTTCCCCTTCTCCTACCGTTTCTTCCTCACCTTCATCTAAGGCTGGGTTTGCTTCCAACTCTTCTTTGATCCGCTGATCCAAGGTAGCTGTAGGTATCTGCAGCAATTTCATTAATTGAATTTGCTGGGGTGATAATTTTTGTAAAAATTTCTGATTTAGGCTTTGCTTGAGCATCTGATTAATTTTTTCAATAAAAGTTTAACAATAAGCACAGTGTTTTGGTTCGTGAATAAAAAAATTGTAAGATGCTAAGTCATGGGTGATAATTAATCTTTAAGAAAAAGTCAAAGATTTGAAAATCAGATGGTTATGGAGGTTCTCAACCAATAAATTAATAGAAAAAACAAGTTGGTTATGGTTGTGAACTTTTGCAATATAAATCAATTATTTTAATATGTCCAGTTTTCGCGAAACTTTTTATCAAAAAATATGCCAAATAAACACATCTAAATAAATATTATAATGATTTATGTTAATACATTAACGGTTGATAATGAAAAAAAGATACAGATATAAGTCGGTAAATAAATTTTATATATGTTTGAGCAAAAATAACTAAGAGTTTGTCCAAATTTTCTCAATCTCGCACAATCATCGCACAATCATGAAAATTTGGACAAACTCTTAACTACTACAAATAATAAAAAGCCTTTAACTCATGGAAATATCAGCAAAAATAGCAGCGCTTCGTGGTGCGATGAAAGTCCGAAACCTAGCAGCATACTTAATTCCTTCCAGTGATCCGCACCAAAGTGAATATGTAGCTCCTCATTGGGAAGCTCGAAAGTGGCTTTCTGGCTTTACGGGATCGGCAGGCGTATTGGTCGTAACGATGGATCACGCAGGACTTTGGACGGACTCTAGATATTTTATTCAAGCAGAACAACAACTGGCCAATACACCAGTTCAACTTCACCGACTAGGACCAGATCGAGGACCAGACTATATCGAGTGGTTAGGAGAACAGCTTCCTGCAGGTTCCGTTTTAGGTATGGATGGAATGCTTTGTTCGCTTACCCAAAATAGAAATATCGTTAAGGTATTACACAGCCATGGCCTTGAATTTGAAAATAACCATGATCTACCTACCGAAATATGGACAGATCGTCCTCCAATTCCTACTGCTGAGATATTTGAACTATCTCCTTCCTTCGCTGGTTTGGATCGGAGTCAAAAATTTGCACAGATTCGCAAATCAATGACTTCACAAGAAGCGGATCACTACTTAATCTCCGCACTAGATGAAATTGCATGGACCTTCAATCTACGTGGAAGAGACATTGAGTTCAACCCTGTATTTATCGCTTATACTGTTATCGCAATGGATAAGGTCTATTTATTTACAGATATTCAAAAAATATCTTCCAACTTAAAATCAAAATTAAACGAAGACGGAATATTACTTAAAGACTACACGACAATTGCTTCTTTTTTAGAAGAACTTCCATCGACTGCAAATTTGCTAATTGATAAAAGTACGACCAGTATTGGTTTACACCAAAAAATAGAAAAAGCCAATATCATCGCTGGCAGTTCCATTGTTCGAAATTTGAAAGGAATAAAAAACGAGACAGAGATTAAGCATATTCGACAAGCTATGCGCTATGATGGTGTAGCATTGACCCGTTTATATCGATGGTTAGAAGAAAAGCTAAATACTAGGGCTCCCGTAACGGAAGCAGAACTAGGAGATCGGCTTGCCGCTTTTCGAGCAGAACAACCTGGCTACTATGGAGAAAGTTTTCCAGCTATTGTTGGTTATCAAGCCAATGGAGCTATTGTTCACTACCGTCCTGAGCATGGAAAATCTGCTACTATTCAACCTAACGGATTACTATTATTAGATTCTGGAGGACAATATGAAAGTGGTACCACCGATATTACAAGAACGACAGCTCTCGGTCCAGTAACCGAAGATCAGCGTTTGCATTATACATTGGTCTTAAAAGGTCATCTAGGTGTGGCCCTCCTCCACTACCCCGAAGGAACAAAAGGTTATCAAGTCGATACTTTGGCAAGACAGGACTTATGGAAAGCACACCTTGATTATGGACATGGTACAGGGCACGGTGTCGGTTTCTTTCTAAATGTTCACGAAGGTCCTCAGAGTATCTCCTCTGCGGCTGGTCGTGGCAGTGTTTCGTTAGAAGTAGGAATGCTTACCTCTAATGAACCTGGTTTTTATTTACCAGATGCTTACGGAATCAGAATCGAGAATCTAGTTTTAACCGCAAAAGCAGGTGAATCTGCATTTGGTACCTTTTTAAAGTTTGATACGGTTACTTTATTCCCAATTGACCTTAGTTTGGTAAAAAAAGAGTTGTTAACTGAAGTAGAAGTTACTTGGCTAAATGATTATCATCAATTGGTTTTTTCGGAGTTGAGTCCTCTATTAAAAGCGGAAGAAGTCGATTGGTTAAAAACAAAGTGTGCG
>CALGJS010000014.1 GCA_937927835.1 uncultured Saprospiraceae bacterium
CCAGCACTAATTAAAAAACCTAAAGCTACTTTAGATTTGATAAGCGTACGCAAATAGAAGGAGAGAACGATGACGGCAATAATTCTAAAAATACTTAGCCCCAGTTTTCCCCAATCACCTCCAAACGTAATTCCAAAAGCCATTCCTGGATTTTCTACAAAATGTAGCATGGACCAATTACCAATCAACGGAATCTCTTCCCCATACATCATATTGGTTTTAACCCAAATCTTTAAAGCCTGATCTACAATCAGCACAAATAAAATAACGGAAAGAACTTTAGTTGATCTACTCAAAATTTTTAGTTTTTTGGCAAGAATACACAATTTGATCACTAGCCATTTTATAAACGTCTAAAACTAGTAATTAGTTTTTTCAAAATTACCTATTAATTCAGAGCTTAACCCTCAAAAAAATAGTGATTACAGCTATTACCATAATCACTATCCAGTCTAATCACTTATATCGGTAATTGACTTACGTCAAAAAGAGACGTATTTATCGTTTGTTTTTTGCTTCGATACTAAGGGTAGCGTGTGGAACAGCTTTTAAACGTTCTTTTGAAATTAGCTTCCCAGTCACTCGGCAAATTCCGTAAACCTTGTTTTGAATTCGAAGTTTAGCATTTTCTAAGTGCTGAATGTGTTTGCGTAAGCGACTAGCCAACGTACTGATCTGCTCGTTTTCAACAGAACCAATACTATCATCCAAACCCTTAGATTTTGAATCTGCATTATTAGAACTATCCGAAAGCTGCTGAACATAGAAATCCAATTGCTTTTTAGCTTCTGATAATTTTCCTTCAATTAGCATTTCAAACTCCCCTAGTTCGCTATCTGTGTAGCGTGTCTTTACTGCTTTCTCACTCATGGTAAAAAATTTAGTGTTGAAGCTGTTGAAGCTGTTGAAAGATGTTCACAAAAGGTGAGGGTAAGTGCTTGGCAATGTGGACGATGCTTATTTTTATTTTCGTAGCCTTCGCTACATAAATAAAAATAGCAGAAGATCCACGTTGTCAATGACTTGTCCGTAACCATTGTGCTTCATTTTTTAACAGCTTCGTTAGCAAATAAACTGGTTTAAGAACCAGCTACTAGTAAAAAGATGCCTGGTTTTGCTTTTATGATGCAAAAATACGGCAAATCTGTGCAAATAAAAAATATTTGATAATAGATCAATCTCGACTTTTGAGGCCAATACTAAACATCTTTCTACTACTTAAAGTAGAATTGATCCAAATATATTGCCACGATAGATAAGTTTTAACGCAAAATTTTAGAATAGATCATTCGCAGAGAAACTTGGCTCGATTTTTACATATAAAAAAATGTAATACAAACATCGCCTACTTACTGATGAGCTGTGAGAAAACTCTATAGTAAGTGCTTGGGCTAATTGCGAACCCATTAAAACACCTGCTATGTTGAGAAAACGTATCGTAAGTGCAGCATTGCTGTGCCTTTTGAGCCTATTTGGCTTTTCCCACTCTACTATTAATGTTGAAAATTCCACCCTTGCTTTCATAGAGCTGCAAAGTGATATGGCTGTCAGAGAGATGTGGCGAACAGGTATTCCTGCCAGTATCACGTTGGCTCAGGCCATCGTCGAATCCTCTTGGGGTAAAGGACCACTCGCAGTAAAGGGTAATAATTATTTCGGAATAAAATGTAATAATAATTGGTCTGGAGATACGATGTATCAAGAAGACGATGATTATAAAAATGGCAAACTAGTTCCTTCTTGTTTTAGAGTTTATGCTTCGGTGGAGGAATCCTACATTGATCACTCAAATTTCTTAGTAGAAGGGGCTCGCTATTCGGCTTTGTTTAAACTTTCTAGCACAGATTATAAAGGATGGGCAAAAGGTTTAAAAGCGGCAGGATATGCAACCGACCGTCGATATGCCGAAAAGCTAATCGAAAAAATCGAAGCGTATCAACTGTTTCAATATGATCGGATCAATCAAAATTTTAATGTAGAAAGTGGTTTGGCTACGCATAATAGTAATTCGGCTACGTCAACTTCAATGCCGAGTCCTCTAGAAGTGCCAGATGCCTTTGAACTTCCAGATGATTATGTCCCAAATTACTATGGTGTTTCTACAGAAAAAACACCCGCATCTGGACAAAAAGAACCAATGCCAGCGGTTAGTACCGAAGCAAGACATGCAGTTGCTCCTGAGCGACCAAAAAGATATAGAAACAGATAAGAAAAATGCTATTTGCATTAAAGAGACTGGGTATTTAAAATATCCTTTTTGAATGGTTGATCACGGATTTATTTTTCAATGATTCAATCGTTCAAAAAAAGAGTGTATCAACACTCTAGAGGCTGTCCCAAAACCAATTGTAGATGGTATTTAATATCATCGCAGCCAGATAGCAGTGAAGTGAAAACTAAAAAAATGTTTAGTTTTATACTTCACTGCTCTATCTTTGTATCGTAATAACCTTCATTTCACTTGAACCGTACTTTCCTGATTAATGTGCTTTTCCTGATCGGCATCAATGTGTTGATTAAGCCATTTTACTTATTTGGAATTGATCGAGTTGTCCAAAATACCGTTGGTAAAGAAGCTTACGGGCTGTATTTTGCCATCATAAACTTCACCTTTCTGCTACAGATTATTAGTGATTTCGGAATTCAGAGTTACAATAACAAAAGCATAGCACAACACCGGAACCTACTCGGTAAGTATTTCCCTAATATCCTAATGCTCAAGGCTATTCTAGCTGCAATCTATCTACTGGTAATATTTCCGGTAGCTTGGTTACTTCAGTACGAATGGTCAGTTTTTCCGATGATTCTGGCGGTGGGTATCAATCAAATACTGATTAGTCTACTATTTTATATGCGATCTAATGTTTCTGGGTTGGGACTCTATCGTACCGATAGTCTTCTATCAGCTATGGAAAAACTGCTGATGATTATCGTTTGTGGAAGCTTATTATATATTCCATCTTTTAAAGAAAATTTCCGTATTGAATGGTTTATTTATGCACAAATGGGAGCGTTATTGACGGCCACACTGACGGCTTATCTGATTGTACGTAAGCATTTACCAAAGATCAAGTGGCGATATAATCCACTTTATTTAAGAATAATTTTACGAGAAAGTTATCCTTATGCATTGGTGCTATTCCTAATGACGTTTTATACTAAAATTGATGGGGTAATGATTGAGCGAATGCTGCCAGACGGACGGGCAGAAGCAGGTATTTATGCGTCAGGTTACCGATTGTTAGATGCAGCAAATATGACAGGATTTTTATTTGCGAGTTTACTTCTGCCTATGTTTTCCCGTATGCTAAAGATGAAAGAAACTATTCGGCCTTTATTTAAATTAAGTTTTTTGTTGATATGGGCCATTTCTATTTCTGTAGCTGCACAGTGTTGGTTTTTTCGCAATGAGATATCCATGTTATTGTATAGCGAAGCGAATGAATATTGGGGGACCGTCTTAGGATATTTAATGCTGACTTATGTTGCTGTTAGTGGAACTTATGTTGCCAGTACCTTGATTACGGCAGAAGGTAAGCTGATGCGAATGAATAAAATATTTTTAGTTGGGATTGTTTTGAATGTCGTTTTAAATTTTTTCTTAATTCAGCGCAATGGAGCGGCTGGAGCAGCTCTTGCGACCATCATAACACAAAGTTTTGTTTTATTGGCGCAATTACTACTAATAGCTAAATTGTTTAATATGAAGGTTGAAGTTTCGCTAATAGCAAGAGTAATATCTTACGCAATTTTGGTGACGGTTACCGCTTGGTGGGCCTATACCTTTTGGCCAGGAGATTGGTGGTGGAAGCTGGTCGGTAGTAGTTTTATTTCAATAATTTTGTCTCTTCTTTGTGGTATGATTAACCTTGGTCAGTTAAAAAGCTTGAAATAACCATCAAATTATCTACTTTTGTTGAAATCTTAAAAAATTATGCAGGGGAAGGAGCATCTTTTAGACGCGATTCGGGTCTTATATAAATGGAAAATATTTATTTTTATTGTCTGCTTACTGGCAGCGATTGGTAGTATATTCTTAGCATTGTCAAAGGATAATTATTATCAGTCATCCACCCTGTTCTATGCCACCAACCATGATTTGTCCAAACCTAATCCACTTGGAAATATTGGAAAGAATACCTACTACTATGGAAGCGGTGAAGACATGGACAGACTAATGACCCTATCTGAATCAGATTTGTTAGCAGATTTTTTAATTGATAGTTTTCAGTTGTATCAGCATTATGAAATTGATACTTCAGATGTAAAGAAGGATTTTCTAGTGATGGAGGTATTTCGATCTCAATATAAAGTCCTGAAAACTAAACACGATGCGATAGAGATTCTAGTAGAAGATATTGATCCAACTATGGCTGTTAAAATTGCGGATGCTGCACGAAATAAAGTAAATGCACTGGCCCAAGAAATGATCAGAAAAAGTCAGAAACAACAAATGGCCATGATGGAGATGAATGTTAGCAGTCGGAAAGTGAGACTTGATTCTTTAGAAATGATATTAGCGTCCAGTCGTAGTAAATATGGTATTTTTAATTCTGCTACCCAAAGTCGTGACTTACCAGAAATGTTATTGATAAAAGAGGGTAAATTAAATGAAGAAAAAGGGCGACTAGAAGAGTTGAAAAAATATTCCTCTATTCCACAAGATACCATCATCTTTAGTACTGCACGGATCAAAGGTTTAGAGAGACAAGTACAAAATTTAAATAAACAGATCCGGTTATTCACCGAGGGTTTTTCAGATTATGAAGTTTTATATCGAGCACATCAGATTCAAAAAGATGAAATGTCTTTTGAAGGTCAACGCCTCAAACAACTTCAAGCTGCTTACAATAGTAAATTCACTGCCTTGCATGTTATCGAAACAGCTAGATATCCAAGAGATAAGTCTCGCCCTAAACGTTCTATTATAATCATCGCTTCAGTATTATTAGCCTTTGTTTTAAGTTGTGTTGCTGCATTAGTTACAGATACTTACAAAGGAATTAATTGGCAGGAGGTACTAAATGGATAAGCTACTGGCCCGTTGGAATATCCAAGCACAGGATGTTTTTATGTACAGTTTTGGGGTGCTGATACTGGCTGGTATATTAACTGCTGTTCGTTATGAAACCAATATTTATGCCTTGCTTCCCTTTGGCGTTTTAGTAGCCTATCTTTGTGTCGTCGATTTTCGGAAAGTATTTTTTCTACTCTTATTTAGTCTTCCATTTTCGATGGAAACAGAGTTGCCAGGAGGGTTCTCTACAGACCTTCCTTCAGAACCATTGGTGCTGATTCTATTAGGAGTATATCTACTTTTTTTTATAAAAAATTTATCAACGTTTAAGCGCCACTTCTTTTATCATCCCTTGACCGTATTACTAGGTTTTCATTTTCTCTGGACAACAGTTTGTATGCTCATGTCAAGCGATAGTTTTGTTTCTCTGAAATTTTTGCTCGCCAAGTTCTGGTATATTATTGTTTACTTCTTTATGGCAGGATTGCTATTGAAGAATAAAGAAGCTTTCCGCACCATGATTTGGTGTGTATCAATTGCGCTATCTATCACGGTAATTTATGTAATGTTTCGTCATTCAGGACATGGATTTAGTTTTGATACAATCAATTTATCCGTAGGACCTTTTTATCGAAACCACGTAAGTTATGCTGCTATTATGGCATTATTTGTACCATTTATGTGGTATCTCAGATTGGATTATCCTAAAGGAAGTAAACAAAGGAAATATCTATTGGGCATGCTAATAATTGTGCTTTTAGGAATTGTACTTGCTTACACCAGAGCTGCTTATCTAGCACTAATCGCCGCGATGGGAGCATATTGGATCGTTCGATTTCGATTAATGCGAGTAGTACTGGTTAGCGCCGCGATAGGAAGTATATTTTTTACCAGCTACCTGTTAGTTGATAATAAATACACCGACTATGCACCAAATTTTGAAAAAACAATTGCTCATAAAGATTTTGATAACTTGGTAAGCGCTACGGCTAAAGGAGAAGATGTTTCTGTAATGGAACGTTTCTACCGCTGGATCGCAGGGGTTTATATGATCGAAGAACGACCAATCTTTGGATTTGGACCTGGAAATTTTCATGGTTTCTATAAAGGATATACAGTCAATAGTTTTAAAACTTATGTGAGCGATAATCCCGAAAAATCAGGCATTCACAGTTACTATCTTATGCTTGGTGTTGAACAAGGAATTTCTGGAATTATCTTTTTTGTGCTTATACTTTTCTATTTCTTTTATCGAATTGAAATCGTGTATCATCGAGAAACGGATCCATTTATTGCAGGTATGGTCATGGCTATATTTATGTGTATGATTGTCATTAGTTTACTATTGTTAATCAATGATATGATCGAAACAGACAAGGTTGGTTCTTTCTTTTTCATTTGTTTAGCTATCTTGGTCAATATTGATATCCAACAAAAAAAGAAAAAGAATTTCCAAATAAGTTAAGTGAGGTTTGGTAAGAGATTTTAAACAACGGTATTTAATATCTAAATAATTATGTTGAAAGAGGAATTTATTTCCAAAATTGAAGGAGTAGAAAGGACTGCCTCGGCATCCAAACTGAATAGAATGCTGAAGCATCCTTTTAAATATTTTAATGCGATTTTTTTTCGTGAAATAATTTATAAGAATTCAAAAAAGGAAAAAGAAGTGGTGAGTACCACATTTTTTCAAACTAAAATGCATTTACTATTACCTTCTAGTACAGACATATATCTGATAGGTGGAAAGTCTCACGACTCTGAAATACGACTTGCTAAGTTTTTAATCAATCAATTAGATACAGGTGATACATTCATTGATGTAGGAGCACATTATGGATACTTTTCTTTACTTGCTTCTAAATTAGTGGGTAGCTCAGGAAACGTATTTGCATTTGAAGCGTCGCCAACAACCTATCGAATTTTTGAAAAAAATGCTAAACGTACCGATAATATTGTTAGTCATAATTTAGCCGTCTCTGATTCAAATGAGCATTTGAAATTTTACGAATTTCCAAATCTATATTCTGAATACAACTCTCTGGATGTTGAACAATTTAAAAATGAAAAATGGTTTTCTGAATATAAACCAAAAGAAGTAAATGTGAAAAGCATTATGCTTGATGATTTTTTGAGTGATAAAAAATCAAAACCAAAAGTAATTAAGATCGATGTAGAGGGAGCGGAACTAAAAGTGATTAAAGGATTTGAAAAATATTTATTGGATAATAATCCTTTAATTGTGATCGAATATTTATCAGACGAACGAGGCAACACAGCCCATGTTCAAGCTGAAAAATTATTAGAATCATTAGGGTTTCAACCTCATATCATAGATAGTACCGGTAACCTTCAACAGGTTAAATCAATCACCTCTTTTTTTAAAGAAAAAGGTTTGGATTCGGACAATGTTGTTTTTGTGAATAAAGAATAGAGAACTAAAAAGTCTTAATCAATCCCTTCTGCTGAATCATTTGACTAAAATTTAAATTCTATGAAAAACATCCTCCTTGTTTTATTCGCCTTCTCTTTTTTTTCTGCGTGTAAAACTGCCCAACCTATGGTGAGTAAACCAGCAATAACAAAAAACATCGCTTCTTATACCGCCAACCTGAAAAAACAAACTGGATTTTTTGATTTCTATCAAGATGATAAAAAAGGTAAAATCTTACTAGAAATAAATAAACTAGAGCATGAATTTCTCTACGTCAATTCTCTCGCAGCGGGCGTAGGTTCTAATGATATCGGTCTAGATCGCGGACAGTTGGGAGAGAATCGAGTGGTTCGTTTTACTCGTTCTGGAAATAAAATTTTACTCATTCAATCAAATTATGATTATCGCGCCGTCAGCGAAAACACCGCAGAGAAAAATTCAGTCCGAGAGGCTTTCGCCGAATCCGTGCTTTTTGGTTTTGAAATTCTAGTAGAAACAGGAAATAACATCCTGATTGATCTGACTCCTTTCCTAATGCAAGATGCTCATGGTGTTACGAATACTTTAGCACGAAGCGGAGAAGGTAATTTTAAATTAGATGCCAAACGCTCCGCACTTTATTTTCCTCGAATAAAGAATTTCCCAAAGAATACAGAATTTGAAGCCACGCTAACATTTGCTGGGAAACCTACCGGACGAAATCTTCGACAAGTTGTTCCTACTCCTTCCTCCGTAACAGTTCGTCAACATCATTCATTGGTAGAATTGCCTGACAATGGCTACAAAAAAAGAGTGATGGATCCCCGAAGTGGATATTTCGGAATTAGTTATCAAGATTATGCCACGCCTATTGCATCGCCATTAGTCAAAAGATATATCGTACGACATCGACTAGAAAAAAAAGATAAAACCGCGGCGATGAGTGAAGCCGTAGAACCGATCATTTATTATCTCGATCCTGGTGCACCAGAACCAGTGCGTTCAGCATTATTAGATGGTGCTCGTTGGTGGAATCAAGCTTTTGAAGCGGCAGGTTATCGCGATGCTTTTCAAGTGAAGATTTTACCAGAAGAGGCAGATCCACTTGATGTACGTTATAACGTAATTCAATGGGTACATCGCTCGACCCGTGGTTGGTCTTATGGAGGTTCCGTAATTGATCCGCGCACTGGAGAAATTATTAAAGGACATGTTTCGCTTGGTTCCTTACGCGTTCGACAAGACTATTTAATCGCACAAGGATTATTAGGAAACGTGGATGGAGTAACAGACAAAAACGATCCGATGCTTGAAATGGCATTGGCTAGATTGCGGCAATTATCGGCGCATGAAGTTGGTCATACTTTAGGACTCGCACATAATTTTGCCGCTAGCACTAATGGACGAATTTCGGTGATGGACTATCCGCATCCATTGGTTAGTTTAGATAAAAATGGACAACCTAATTTTTCAGAAGCTTATGATGATAAAATTGGTGACTGGGATAAACTAACCATTCGCTATGGTTACGAAGATTTTCCAAATGCTATCAATGAAAAACAAGCATTGGATAAAATTATTGGAGAAGGAATTAAAAAAGGATATCGCTATATTTCAGATCGAGATGCTCGACCGGCTGGTGGTGCCAATGCGGTTGGTCATCTTTGGGATAATGGTGCGGACCCAACAAAAGAATTAGAACGACTTTTAGAGGTGCGGCAGGTGGCGATGAATCGATTGGGAGAAAAAAGTATTTCATTGGGAGCACCCTTGTCTACGGTGGAAGAGGTATTGGTACCTGTTTATCTCGCACATCGTTATCAGGTAGAGGCTGTGGTGAAACTGATTGGTGGGGTAGATTATTCTTATGCAGTACGAGGAGATGGTCAACTGCCATTGCGTAGAATAGATGGAGCAACTCAACAAAAAGCATTGTCAGGTATTTTAAAAACAATAGAAGCTAAAACACTAGCACTACCTGAAAAATTACTAAACATCATTCCTCCCAAACCACCAGGCTATACACGGGGCCGAGAAAGCTTTAAAACACATACTGGATTGACTTTTGACCCATTAGCCGCCGCAGAGGCTGCTGCTGCAACTAGTATTAAAATGTTATTGCATCCGCAACGAGCAGCTCGGTTGGTAGAACAGCATGGAATGAAGTCGGATTTACCGAGCTTGGAGATGGTTATTGATCAATTGATAGGGGCGACCTGGAAAAAGCAACCAGGTCAAGGATATCTGGACATGATACAACGAACAACTAATGCAGTAGTGCTTAAGCATTTATTAGCGTTGGCAGTCAATGAAACCGCGACTCCTACCGTAAATGGTATTGCTATTTACAAAATAAATGAGTTAGAAAAATGGCTAAAGACAGCTAGCGGGCAGTTGCAAACTGGTGCAGCTGAATATGGTTTATCGATGATTGCTCAATTTCGTCGTGATCCACAAGCATTTAAAATACCGGTTAATCTTGGATTGCCAGATGGATCTCCAATTGGGAGTCATATCCAATGCACACATTAAGGAAAGGAATAACTTAAAATCTATTATTTAACATACTACTCTTTTATTAGACATGATTTTACCAAAAAGGTCTTTTGGCAAAATCATGTCTTTTTTTGTCATAAAAAAATAAAAACAATTAAAGCAAGAGGAAATTGAATATATAATTTTGTATTTTTCGGTCAATCAAAATAACTATTATGTATTTCAACTCACAAGGTAAAGAAGAGGTTACCTATGACGCAATTGTAATTGGGTCAGGCATTAGTGGTGGTTGGGCCGCCAAAGAATTGTGCGAAAAGGGATTGAAGACCCTTGTACTGGAAAGAGGTCGGGACGTGAAGCACGTGGCAGATTATCCTACGATGCACCTTGATCCCTGGGATATGCCGAACGGTGGAAAGCCTACACAGGAAGATTTGCGACAACAAGGTGTTCAAGCCCGGACGGGATATACCGTGGATTATGCACGCAAGCACTTTTTTGTTAATGATCTGGATCATCCGTATTCGGAAGTAAAACGATTTGATTGGATGCGGGGTTACCACGTTGGTGGACGTTCGCTGATGTGGGGAAGACATTGTTACCGCTGGAGCGAACGTGATTTTACAGAAAATGCGCGGGACGGATTTGGTGTAGATTGGCCGATCCGATACAAAGATATTGAACCCTGGTATGATTACGTAGAGTCTTACGTCGGTATCAGCGGTCAGGCCGAAGGTCACGCATCAGCACCCGACGGGAAATTCCTGCCTCCTTTTCAATTGAATTGCGTGGAAAACGACGTCAGAGAAAAAGTCTTAAAAGCGTTCCCCGATCGATTAATCACCCCTGGAAGAGTTGCCAATCTGAGCCAGCCTCATAATGGTCGTGGTGCTTGTCAACGACGTAACCGGTGCATGCGTGGATGTCCCTATGGTGGATATTTTAGCAGCCAGTCCTCTACCTTACCCGCTGCGGTAGCTACTGGAAATATGACACTGCGTCCGCATAGTATCGTACACGAAATTATGTACGACAAAGAAACCAAACGCGCCAAAGGTGTCCGTATCATCGACGAGCTGACCAAAGAAACAAAAGAGTATTTTGCTAAAGTGGTTTTTTGTTGTGCCTCTGCTATCGGCTCTACTTCCATTTTATTAAATTCAAAATCGGACGCACATCCGGATGGAATGGGTAATCAGAGTGGTGAGTTGGGTCATAATCTCATGGACCACCATCTGAAAGTGACCGCATCGGGAACTTATGAAGGTTTTGAAGATAAGTATTATAAAGGACGTCGTCCCGCCGGATTTTACATTCCGCGTTTCCGCAATATTGGGAAAGGAACGGATCGTAAAGATTATGTCAGAGGATACGGATATCAGGGATCTGCGAGTCGGTCTAACTGGGCCAGCCACATCAGCGAAGCAGGTGTAGGTAAAGATTATAAAGCTGACTTATTCTCTCCCGGACCCTGGAGAATGGGAATGATGGGCTTTGGAGAAACCCTGCCATACCACGAAAATAAAATGTATCTGAACGAAGAGAAACGCGACAAATGGGGATTACCAACGGTCACTTTTGATTGTGAAATGAAGGAGAACGAACACAAAATGCGTAAAGATATGGCCGTTGCGGCTGCAGAAATGCTGGAAGCAGCCGGATTTAAAAATATCAATACGCAGGATCAGGGATCTTACCTCGGACTAGGCATCCACGAAATGGGGACAGCCAGAATGGGACGTGATCCTAAAACTTCTGTCTTGAATGGCAACAATCAGGTTCACAGCGTACCTAATGTATTTGTTACAGATGGAGCGTGTATGACTTCGGCGGCTTGTCAGAATCCTTCTATTACGTATATGGCCCTGACGGCCCGTGCGTGCGATTTTGCAGTAAAACAACTCAAGAAAAACGAGCTTTAAAATATATAAATCATGAAAAGAAGAAGTGCCATAAAAAGAACGGCCATGATGATGGGCTACGCATTGTCGGCTTCGACAGTGATGGGAGTGATGAATGGTTGTAAAGCAGATACGGTAACATCAGAAGTAGGTTGGAAGCCAGCATTTTTTGATGCGAAAGAAATGGATTTAATAAAGTTAGTGACCGAGCAGATATTACCAGCTACAGATACACCAGGCGCCAACGATGTTTTTGTACATCGGTTCATGGATCAGATGATTGCTGAAGTCTATACGCCAGAGATGAAAGAGCGTTTTAAAAAAGGATTAGCAGAGCTTGCCGCGGATTGTAAAACAACCTATGGAAAAGACTTTGCAGATTGTACCGACGAGCAACGGGATGAATTACTCCTTAAACACGAAGCTGCCGCCCGTGCTACCAATGCTGAACGTAAGGAAGCTTACGCAGCTGAAAAGAAGGAGTTTGCAAGAAAGGCTTCTGAAGATTCCAGTACGGGAGTTTCTTATCAACCCACCAATCGGGAGCCATTTTTTAAGCTACTCAAAGAAATGACTATTGTAGGTTATTTTACCTCCGAGAAAATAGGAGAAGAGGTACTGAATTATGATCCGATTCCGGGAATGGATATTCCTTGTCTGGATATGTCCGAAGTGCCAAATGGTCGATCCTGGTCTTTGTAGTAGGTATATCTAGTCGAAAATTTTCAAAAAAATAAAATTAATGGGTTTATGTCCGATGAGACATAAACCCATTTTTTCTGTGTGAGCTAAGTACTTTTTGATAAATAAAAGTTTGTAAACGGTTACAAACGGCATTAACCAGTTATTACACGACTAGATACTGTTCTTAGTCTCACCTTTGCAGTGCAGTTGGTAGTCAGCTGTTTTATTAAATATATTTTCTCACGACTTCACTGGTGTCATTAAATAAATACGGATAGCAGGGAAGGCACAACACCAATTTATTATGAACAGTATTAGAAATCAAGTACAACTTATCGGACACTTAGGTAAGGACGCAGAATTGATCAAATTTGAAAATGGTTCGAATAAGGTTAATGTAACTATTGCAACTTCCGAATCTTACAAAAATAAGAACGGAGAAAAGGTAGAGGAGACGCAATGGCATAACCTAATCGCATGGGGAAAGACAGCGGAGATTATGGGTATGTATTTTAAGAAAGGAAAACAAGTGGCGGTCTCTGGAAAATTATGTCATCGTACTTATCAGGATAAGGAAGGAAAAGACCGAAATGTTTCTGAGATTCAGGTGAACGAATTTACCTTCTTAGATAAGAAAAAAGTAGTTAACTAAAGCTAGGTTTTCATGATGCCCAGAATGCGCGTTTTGGGCGATGTTTTACTCATTAAAAGAGCGCCGCGGAGTTTCCGTGGCGTTTTCTTTTTTTAGAAAGAATAGTTATTGTTGCGTTTTTAAATGCTGAAGAATTTTTCCGACGGGCAAAGTGGCAATCTTTTCCGGAAGCTCAATGAGTATTTGTTTTTGTAAATCAAAAGCAATTTTAGACGCATTGGGTGATCCTAAATCTGTAAAAATTTGGAAGCGATTATTTCGGACATTCTTTGCGACCAGCGGATGTACTGCGAGTGGTTCTTTCCATAATGGTGTAATAATTATTTCTCCATTATCTAAATCCATTTTAGGAATGATTGCTTGGTATTTTTTATTGCCAACTGGGATTAAGTAAAGAGGATTATACGTATTAATTTTTTTAAAATGATATTCTGCTGCGGGTAGAAAGTTTTTGACCTCTTTTTTATTCGTTAAGTCATAAGCAAAGAAACCCAAATCTTGTGCATGCCCCAAAAGATATCGATCATAAATTGCCATGCTCTGCGTCATGCCCGATTGCGCGTCCAGTGCAGTACGCGGCAATAGAAAGCTAGGCTTCATACGAGGGAGCAATTCTCGATTTTCTACATCATAGCAAAAAGTAAATTCAAATCCTGACGTACAAACCACCTGATTTTTTTCTTCATAAGTATTTTGAAAAATATACCATGGAAAATCTGGGCTATTATTAACAGGTAGTACTTTACGTTTTATAGGGCTACATTTTTCGGTATCATAAATATCAAAGATTCGATAGCTGTCACCGAAATCTTGATCTCGGGTGATGTCATCAGCCACGATACAAATCCAAAGTTGTTCTTTGGCAATCCAAAGATTATTGTCTTCCATTAGTTTACCTCTGACGACACAATCGTGACTGGTCGGAATGACCACGGCTATTTTGTTAGTTTTGTTAGGAATGGTATCTACGACTTTTGAAGTAGGAGAAGAAACCGTAGCTGTATCGGTAGCAGGTTCGGACTTACAACTAAACAACAAAGACAAAAGCGCACCGAAAATGAATAAGATAATATGATTTTTCATAGTACTGAAGTTAGAAAAGAAGCTAAATTATGGAAGAAATGGTTTTAGTGCTTCTTTACCTTGCAAGATAACAGGTTTTTCATAAAAATTTAAAGGGGTATTTGCATTTGCAAATACCCCTTTAGAGCTTGTCCAAATTTTCATGATTGTGCGAAATTGAGAAAATTTTGTTCTGGATGAGGCAAAAAACATAGGCGATGCCTTAGCATCGGCGAGGCTTTTTAACGAAATGCAGAATTAAATTTACCAATTGCAGCCAATTAATGGAAGTTTAGACAAGCTCTTAGTTGAAAAATCGGAGGGAATCAGTCCTAGCGATTAACCAGGGAAAGTCATAACCGTAATAACGATTAATAAAGTCATAGACGCAGCAATTAACCAAAAGCGAACATCTTTGTAAATACTGATTTCCTGTTGTGACATATGTTAAAGATTGTGTAGTGAATAATCATGATAAATGTTTCACGTATAGGCTCCGAGCTTCTACGGAAATGCTTCAATAGCTAAAAGGAGGGAATTTTAAAGGAAGGATTGAGTTCTAAAATTTGCAAAAAAGATGCCATTTTAGGCGATTATTTGCATTTTTCAAGGGTAGTCAAAAATCATAAAAATTAATAGAAAGTCTATTCCAAAGCAGAGAGCTTGGACTTACTTCAAGAAAAGAGTACCAAAAAATAGAGGCTGCGAGGTTAGGAAGATTTAAGAATTCCTTGATTAATTCGTTTGACAAGGCCTGGTCCTTCGTAAACCAAACCACTATAAACCTGAACGAGTGAAGCACCCGCAGCGATTTTTTCTAGCGCATCTTCGGCGCTACCGATACCGCCGACACCGATGATTTTTAGCTGACCATTCGACTTCTGGTGGAGATAACGAATTACTTCGGTAGAACGTTCTTTTACTGGTTGACCACTCAGTCCACCCATTCCGATCTGAGAGATTTCATTTTGAGAAGTATTTAGATTTTCTCTAGAAATTGTGGTGTTGGTTGCAATGACACCGCTAATTTTGGTATCCCGAGCAATATCAACGATATCGTCTAGTTGCCCATCGGTGAGGTCTGGAGCAATTTTTAATAGAATAGGTTTTGGATTCGGTTTAGCATTATTTAAATCTTGTAATAAGCTAAGGAGTCTAGTTAATGGTTCTTTTTCCTGTAAGTCCCGTAGGTTGGGAGTATTGGGAGAACTGACGTTTACCACAAAATAATCAACGTAAGGAAATAAGGCTTGAAAGCATTTTTCGTAATCTAGATGTGCGGATTCGTTAGGCGTATTTTTATTTTTTCCAATATTTCCACCAATAATTAGATTTTTAGGGCGATTCGTTTTTAAACGACTAACGAGTGCTTCCATGCCTTCGTTATTAAAACCCATTCGATTGATTAAAGCTTCATCGGCAGGTAAGCGGAAAAGACGAGGTTGAGGATTACCAATTTGGCCAACAGGCGTTACCGTGCCTAATTCAATAAATCCAAAACCAAGTGCTGACATAGCGTGGTAGTGTTGTCCGTCTTTATCAAAACCTGCTGCTAATCCTATTGGATTCTTAAAAGATAGGCCAAAGATATTTCGGTGAAGTCGCTCATCTTCTACGGAATAATAAGCACGAAAAAGATGAGAAAGAAGAGGAATCGCCAATACTAATTTTAGCCCTACAAGCGTGAGGTGATGTGCCTGTTCGGGGGAGAATAAAAAAGCGATGGGTTTAAAAAATAGTTTATACACGGCGTAATGGATCTGATGTGCCGCAAAGGTAAGGAATAGTTCGAAATTTTTTAGAAATTAAAAAGACAGTAACTTTCTTATTAGTTACCGTCTTTTTAAAAAAAACTCTTTATTATTTACGCCGTTTCTTTTTCAGCGGTCAGGAGTGCTAGATCACGAATTAAAAGTCGTCGTCGGTCAAACGTCAGAATATTGCGTGAACGTAAATCGTTGAGGACCGTAGTTACGGTTTGTCGAGAAGTAGCGGTCAGGTTAGCAATTTCTTGGTGTGTCATGAATTTTCTAACGAGTGTTTCATAGCCTACTCGTTGACCTTTATTGTTGGCAAGGTTGACTAAGAATTCGATAATTCTAGTTCGAGAATCTTTAAAGACCAAAGATTCTAAACGAGATTCCATTTCCAGTACCCGGCTTCCCATAATTTTCATCATAAAACCAGAAAGACCAGAATGATCACGCATCAATCCTTTCATTTCAGAAGTGGTAACTGTACATAGCGAAGTTTCTTCCATGCAGATAGCAAAATCTCTTCGCTTATCTTCTCCGATCAAAGATAATTCTCCGAAAACTTCACCAGGTCCAAGAATCGCTTTAGTGATTTCTTTACCATCCTCACTAGTCGCACCAATTTTTACACGACCTTGATTGATGAAAAATATCTTATCAGCATCTTCTTCTTGTAAATAAATATAACTACCTTTCTTTAAAGATTTTGTAGTGTGTGTGTCATGAACATTACCTAGTTTTTGGGGACAGAAAATCCCTGTAACATCAATGTTTTCCAAATACCAAAGTTGTTGATTTTCCATTTGTTAAAATTTTATTCCTTATCGGGTTGTAAATCAAATCGCTTTCTAAAGTCATCCACTAAAGGATTACGAGCGATCATATTTTGATATATCTCTTTATTAGTCGCTGGTTTTTTCTGTTTAGGAGTTTCGTCTTGTTGTATCGTAGATTTTGATGGATCAATTTTTATGACCAATGGAAGCCTTTTATCACGTAGCTGTTCTCGTATATAAGGCATCAGTCCTGATTCGTCTAGAATCATTTGCCTTGCCATTTTGGTACCAATAGTAGCAATTACTTGATTATCAACAATTCTAAGATCTGCGTTTTTCAGGGTATTACGTGCCGAAGGGGATTGCACTTGGGCTACATAAGTCATCCAAGCTTCTTGTAAGTTTTCGTCTGTTAGCCGTGACTCTTCTACCTCTTCATTTTCTGTCGCTTTATCAATATCGGCAGCAATTTTATCTAAAGAGAAACTTGGGGTATTATGCAGCGATGGAACAGATAATTTACTTGAATCGTTCAGTTTTCGCGTTTTTTTCTCTGGTTTAGGGGTTTCTTTTAGAGGCTTTGTCGGTTGAGCGACTGGTATTGTGGCTTTTGGTTCTTTGATAATAGTAGGAACGGGTGCCGCTTGAAAATTGGCCGTTTTAGTCGGAACCGCAGCTGGTGCAGGTGCCGGAGTACCTTTTTTTGTCAAATCGACCGCTCGATTGATATAAACCATCTTGATTAACGACATTTCTACATGCAGTCTTTTATTACGAGCCATTTTATAATTTACATCACAATCATTCGCTAAACTAAGACCCGTCAGTAAAAAAGAAAGCGACGCATTTTCTGCTTGTTCTTGATATTGTTTTTTAAGACTATCACTTATCTCTAATAGATTGAGCGTAGCTTCATCTTTACAAACCAAAAGGTTTCGTAAATGTTCTGCCAAACCATTGATGAAAATATCTGGATCAAATCCTTTGCGTAAAATTTCATCAAAGGCATTCAATACTTCTGAGACATTCTCTGTCAACATGCCACTAACAATTTTGAAAAAATAATCGTAATCCAGTACGTTTAGATTTTCAATAACTCCTTGATAAGTGATTTCCTTTCCAGAAAAACTAACCATTCGGTCAAAAATAGAAAGCGCATCTCGAAGTGCTCCATCTGCTTTTTGGGCGATGATATGCAAAGCGTCTTTATCCGCTTTTATTTTTTCTGTTTTACAAATTTCTTGTAAATGCTTTACAATGGCGGGGACTTGAATTCGACGAAAGTCAAAAATCTGACAACGAGATAAAATCGTTGGGATGATTTTATGTTTTTCGGTAGTAGCTAAGATAAAAATAGCATAGGAAGGTGGTTCTTCTAATGTTTTTAGAAAAGCATTAAAGGCAGCTTGCGAAAGCATGTGTACCTCATCAATGATAAAAACCTTGTATTTACCCTGCTGTGGTTGAAAACGGACTTGCTCAATTAGTGTACGAATATGCTCAACGCTATTATTAGAAGCCGCATCAAGTTCGGTAATATTAAAAGAAGCATTTTGATTAAAGGCTGTACAAGAAGAACAGGTATTACAAGCCTCGTGATCTTTGGTGATATTTTCGCAATTAATCGTTTTTGCAAGAATACGCGCACAGGTCGTCTTTCCTACTCCACGTGGACCACAGAATAGGAAAGAGTGTGCTAAATGATCATTTTGTAAAGCATTCTTAAGCGTGTTAGAAACATGCTGCTGCCCTACTACTTCGTCAAATCTAGCGGGTCGATATTTTCTAGCTGAAACGATAAAATTACTCATATTTCAAAGGTACGAATAAATTCCATTTCGTTGAGTTTATTTTAACGATTAAGACCTATCAATACAGGATTGATAGGTCTTAATAAGAAGCCAAGAAGTTAATAGTTACATTTTATTCACAACCAAGATCGGCCTGTGATATTTCATCATTATTTGGAAAACAATTGCCACTCGCGACACTACTAGGCTGATAACGGAACAAATCTGGATCTTTTAGGCCATTTTCCAGAAAGGCTACTAAATCATCGATCTGGTCTTCACTCAGGTTTTGAGGCGTAAACTCAGCGGCTAATTGAGTGGCTGGAACATTTTC